>NZ_DASZBY010000100.1:0-207679 GCF_035943795.1 Aliidongia sp.
GCCAGGGACTGCCAGCCGCGCCGGCGCCAGAAGTCAGGCGCCTGCATGGGCGGCCTCGATCGATGCGACCAGCGGTTCCATCTGCGCCAGCACCCGGTCGACCACGCCGGCCTGGCCGGCGGCGACGGCGAGGGCCGCGGCGCCCATCGCCTGGCGGCGCGCCGTGTCGCCGAGCAGTGCACCAACGGCAGCGGCCAGGCTGGCCGCATCCTCGACCGGGATCGCGGCGCCCGCCTCGTCGAGCGCCAGGGCGTTGGCGGCGCAATTCACCATGTCGGGGCCATGCAGGATCGCAGCGCCGAGCAGGGCCGGCTCGATCGGATTATGGCCGCCGAGCGTGCCGGGCGGCAGGAGCGAGCCCGCGACGAGCACGATGCGGCCCAGGCGATAGAACAGCCCCATCTCGCCCAGAGTATCGGCCAGGTAAACGTCGGTCGCGGGGCCGATCGGCTCGCCGGCCGAGCGTCGGGCGACGCTCAGGCCGCGCCCGGCCAGCAGGGCGGCGATGGCAGCGGCCCGATTCGGGTGGCGGGGTGCCAGGAGGGTCAGGAGGCCTGGCCGCGTGGTGGCGAGTATGCGATGAGCGTCGGCCACGATGGTCTCTTCGCCTTCGTGGGTCTGGGCGGCCAGCCAGACCGGCCGCTCGCCGATCGCCTGGTTCATGCGGTCGAGCTCGGCCGGATCGGCCGGCAGGGGCGTCGCCGAGGATTTGAGGTCGCCGACCGTGAGTGCGGCCCGGGCGCCCATCCGGTTGAGACGCACCGCCTGGCTCTCGTCCTGGGCCAGCACCAAGGCGAACGAGCCGAGCAGATCGCGGATCATGCCGGGAAAGCGCAACCAGCCGCGCATGGAGCGTTCCGACATCTTGGCATTGACCAGCACCATCGGCACGCCGCGACGGTGGGTGTCCGACACCAGGTTGGGCCAGAGCTCCGATTCGACCCAGAGCGCCAGATCCGGGCGCCAATGGTCGAGGAAGCGCGCGACCGCGCCCGGATGGTCGATCGGCACATACTGATGGAACGCCCGCGACGGCAGGCGGGGGGCCAACAGGGTGGCGGAGGTTACCGTGCCGGAAGTCACCAGTATCCGCGCGGCCGGCAGCCGGTCGAGCAAGCGATCGATCAGCGGCAGCAGGGACAGGGACTCGCCGACGCTCGCGGCATGGGCCCAGACCAGCGGGCCGGCCGCGCGCGGATGGGCGGCAAAGCCCAACCGTTCGCCCCGCCGGGCCGGATCCTCCTTGCCGCGCCGGGCGCGCCGGGCCAGCAGCCGCGTGACCAGCGGCAGGGCCGCCGTTGTAGCCAGGCGATAGATGGCGAGCCAGCTCACGGGACGGGCGCCGGTTCGACCGGCGCGTGGCCGCAGCGCCGGTCGGCCTCGGCGGTCAGCGCGTTCATCCGCGCCTCCAGTACCAGGCGCAGGCGCTCCTGCTCGGTCGCGTCCGCGTCGGGCGGCACCTGCAGCGCCTCGCCCCACAGGAACAGGCCCCGGCTGAATGGCAGAGCCAGATGGAACCGGTCCCAGCTGCCCAAGATGCGGCGGCGTGTGGTGGCATAGCTCAAGGGAATGATCGGCACGCGACCGAGCCTGGCCGCAGCGATCACGCCGGCGCTGGCCCGCATGCAGGGTCCGCGCGGGCCATCGGGGGTGAAGCCCACGTTTTGGCCGGCGTTCAGCGCCCGCACGATCGCCCGCAACGCACCGGATCCGCCCTTCGATTTCGATCCGACGATCGTTCCGAGCCCGAAATGATGGATGGCATCGGCGATGATGCGGCCGTCGTTATGGCCGGAGATCAGCATGTTCATGGCGGCGTCGCGGGGCCAGGCCATCGGCGCCATCAGCAGGCGGCCGTGCCAGAAGGCCAGGATGAACGGCTTGCGGGCGCGCCAGAAGGTCGACGGAACGGCGTCGGCCTCGGTCGTGAAGCGGCTGGTGCTATGGACCAGCCGGATGTAGGCCGCGACCAGCCAGCAGAGAATCCGCCGGGTCCCGTCCGCACGCAGAAGCCGTTTGGTCCAGGCCATGGATCAGCCGCGAACCTCCGCCAGCAGCCCGTCGGGCACGGGGTCCTGCTCGGCGAACTGCATTGCCCACAGACGGGCATAGACGCCCTGGCGCTGCAGCAGTTCCTGGTGCCGCCCGACCTCGACGACCTGGCCGCCATCGATCGCGTAGATCAGATCGGCATCGACGATGGTCGACAGGCGATGGGCGATCACGACCGAGGTCCGGCCGGCCATCAGTAGCTTGAGCGCGTCCTGCACCTGCCGCTCCGACTCGGTGTCGAGCGCCGAGGTCGCCTCGTCCAGCAGCAGGATCGGCGCGTTCTTCAGCATCGCGCGTGCGATCGACAGACGCTGGCGCTGGCCGCCCGACAGGCGTGTGCCCAGCTCGCCCACGATCGTGTCGTAGCCGTTCGGCAGGTCCAGGATGAAGTCGTGCGCCGCCGCCGACTTGGCCGCGGCGACGATGGCGGCCTCGTCGGCATCGGGCCGGCCATAGGCGATGTTGGCGCGGACCGTATCGTCGAACAGGCTGACTTCCTGGCTGACCAGGCCGATGGCGCCGCGCAGCGAAGTGAGCGTGGCGTCGCGCACATCCTGGCCGTCGATGGTCAGGCACCCGGCGCCGACGTCGTAGAACCGGGGAATGAGGTTGAGCACGGTCGATTTTCCGGCACCGGAGGGGCCGACCAGGGCGACCTTGCGGCCGGCGGGAATGTCGAGATCGATCCCGTTCAGCACCGGCTCGCCGGTGCCGTAGGAAAAGCTGACCTTCTCCAGCCGGATGGTGCCCTCGCGCACCACCAGCGGTCGCGCGCCGGGGCGGTCCCGGATCGCCGGCTCGATGTCGATCAGCTCGAAGATCCGCTGGGCGGCCGCCATGCCTTCCTGGATCGTGACGTTGAGGCTGCTCAGCTGCTTGAACGGCTGGTAGGCCAGCAGCAGCGACATGACGAAGGAGACGAAGTCACCGGCGGTTCGAGCGCCATGGGTCACTTGCCAGCCGCCGTAGAGGATGACCAGCGCGACGCCGACACCGCCCAGGCTCTCCATCAGCGGCGAGGCGGCGCTGCGCACGCGCGAAGCCCGCTCGAACAGGCGATAGATCTTTTCGGTCAGCATCTCGGCGCGCGCCGTCTCGTGCGCCTCCATGCCATAGGCCTTTACGTGGCGGGCACCCTGAAACACCTGGCTCAGCAGCGCATTGAAATGGCCCATCTCGTCCTGGAAATTGAGCGAGACCTTGCGCATGCGCCGGCTCATCCGGCGCACCGGGATGATCGCGACCGGGAAGACGAAGAACGCGACGATCGCCAGCAGCCAGTCCTGGTAGAACATGTTCGCCAAGAGGCCGATCAGCGTCAGCGCCTGCTGGCCCAGCACGGTGAAGACCTGGGTCGAAGCGAAGCGCAGCTGGTTGGCGTCGGTCGTGAAACGCGAGATCAGCTGGCCGCTGGGCGTCGCCTGGAAAAATGCCAGATCGGCATGGACCAGACGGCCGAACAGCCGGTTCTGGATATCGGCGACGACCCGTTGGCCGACCGTGGTCATCAGCACGGTCTGGAAATAGCCGGCGATGCCCTTGACGACGGCCAGCGTCACGGCGGCGCCGGCGATCAGATACAGCGTCTGGAACGCCGCGTTCTCCTTGAACGCGTCGTCGAGTACGTATTTGACCAGGATGGCATTGGCCGAGGTCGACAGCGCGGCCACCGCGCCGCAGAGCACCGAAATCACCAGCTTCGGCCAATGGGGCCGGGCGAAGTCGCGCATCAGCCGACGCATCAGGCGGGGCGCGCCGATGGTTGCGCCCCGATCGGGACGGGACGGCGGTACCTGCGGGGTGTTGGCCTTGTCGGTGGCCGGGTCGGTCAAGGATACGCCTTTTCATCGAGGGGGCAGCGCGCTTGTAGCGCCCAGACCGGCCCGCTGGCAATCAGGACACGAGTCGGACGGCCTTGCGCCGCGCGCGACCCGGGCCTCCTTGATTCTATCCGAAACGATGCAGGTTCGACAGGAACTGCTGCGCCGAGGTCGCCCAGGAGAAATCGAGCGCGCGCGCCCGGCACGCCTCGGGATCGATGGCGAGGCAGGCGAGCGCTGCCCGGCGCAGGTCCCAATCCAGCACGCCGACGCCGGAATCCTCGATCAGGTCGAGCGGACCCGGTACCGGCAATGCAGCGATCGGTACACCGGACGCGAGCGCTTCCAGCATGACCAGGCCGAACGTGTCGGTCTTGCTGGGGAACACGAACACGTCGCTCGTGGCGTAGAAATTGGCCAGGTCCTGGCCTTCCTGGCGGCCCACGAAGCGCGCGTCCGGATAGCGGCGCTGCAGGGCGTCGCGCTCCGGTCCGTCGCCCACCACCAGCTTGGTGCCGGGCAGGTCCAGGTCGAGGAAGGCGGGCAGGTTCTTCTCGACCGCGACCCGGCCGACATAGGTGAAGATCGGCCGCGGCCAGTCGGTCGCTGGCTTGGCCGCCAGCGGTCGGAACTGGGCGAGGTCCACGCCCCGGGTCCAGCGCGACAATTGGGTGAAGCCGTGCGCGGCCAGTTCCTGCCGGATCGATTCGGTCGCGACCATGACGGAGGCCGCCGGCGCATGGAAACGCCGCAGCAGCTCGTAGGTCCATTTGGGCGGGATGCCGAAGCGCGCTTCGATATAGTCCGGGAACTTGGTATGGAACGAGGTGGTGAAGGGCAGGCCGTGGCGGCGGCAGAAGCGCCGGGCGGCCAGGCCCAGCGGTCCTTCGGTCACGATATGGATCGAGTCCGGCTTCGCCTGGCTCAAGATCCGCTCGATCTCGAAGCCGGGCACCACGGCCAGCCGGATCTCGTGATAGGTCGGGCAGGGCACGGTGGTGAATTGCGCCGGCGTCACCATCAGTACGTCATGGCCGACCAGTTCCAGCTCGTGCTTCAGGGCCATCAGCGTGCGGACGACGCCGTTGGTTTGGGGCAACCAGGCGTCGGTCACGATCGCGATGCACATGGGGGTCGCCGGCCCGGGTCCGAGCGGGGTGCCGGGCGTCAAGCGACCGGCAGTGCGGCGCGCACTTCGCGGGTCAGCGGATCGAATGCCCGGCGCTCCATCCAATGGACGATCTCCAGCTTGCCGTCGAAATGCTCGACCAGGGCCGTGCAGCTCTCGACCCAGTCGCCGTCGTTGCAGTAGAGCACGCCGTCGATCGAACGCATCTCGGCCTTGTGGATATGGCCGCACACGATGCCGTCGACGCCGCGGCGCCGTGCTTCCTCGGCGACGGCCTTTTCATAGTCGCCGACGAACTCGACCGCGTTCTTGACCTTGGCCTTGAGATACGCCGACAGCGACCAGTAGCCATAGCCGAAGCGGCGGCGGATCAGGTTGAACACGACGTTCAGGCCCAGCACGGTCGAATATGCCCAGTCGCCCAGATGGGCCAGCCATTTGGCGTATTTCACCACGCCGTCGAACGCGTCGCCATGGATGACCAGCAGCCGCTTGCCGTCGGCCGTCACGTGGATCGCCTCGTCCTGCAACTGGATGCCACCGAACTGCAGGGCGGCGCTGGAGAAGTCGCGCAGGCATTCGTCGTGGTTGCCCGGGATATAGACGACCTTGGTGCCCTTGCGCACCTTGCGCAGGATTTTCTGGATCACGTCATTGTGGCTCTGCGCCCAGAACCAGGATTTCTTCATGCGCCAGCCGTCGAAAATGTCGCCGACCAGGTACAGATATTCCGATTCGTTGTAGCGCAGGAAATCGAGCAGGAATTCCGCCTGGGATCCCCGCGTGCCCAAATGCACGTCGGAGATCCAGATGGCGCGATACTCTCTGTCCGGGCCGAGATAAGTCATGGTCCGTCGCGCTCCGCGCCTTCAGATGATTTCCTCTGCGCAGAACATAGTGATTCTACATTTAGTGTCAAGCAATAAGCGGAAACTACTAAATGTAATATTGTAGAGATGGCAAGTTCATCGAGTTGTCACAAAGTATTCACATTCCGTTTCTCTGTCATTATTGAATCAAGCGCCGGCGACGGTCATGCCGTCGACCCGCAGGGTCGGCGCGTTGGTGCCGCCGTGGAACTCCAGGTCGTTCGCCGCGGTCACGTGCTGGAACATTTCGATCAGGTTGCCGGCGACGGTGATCTCGTTGACCGGAAAGGCGATCTCGCCGCGCTCGATCCAGAAGCCGGATGCGCCGCGGCTATAGTCGCCGGTTACGCCGTTGATGCCCTGGCCCATCAGCGAGGTGATGTAGAGGCCGCTTTCGATATCGGCGATCAGGTCCTTCGGGCTTACGGTCCCGGCCGCCAGGTAGAGGTTGGTCGTGGACGGACCCGGCGGGCCGGATGTGCCGCGCGAGGCATGGCCGGTCGTCGTCAGGCCCAGCTGCCGGGCCGAGCGCAGATCGAGCAGCCAGGTGGTCAGCACGCCGTCCTCGATCAGGGCGCGCCGCTGGTTCGCGATGCCCTCGCCGTCGAACGGCTTGGAGCGGTGGCCGCGCTGGCGGTGGGGATCGTCGATGATGTTGATGGCGGCGGGGAACAGCCGTTGGCCCAGCTTGTCCTTGAGAAAGCTGGTCTTGCGCGCGATCGACGGTCCCGAGATCGCGCCGGCCAGATGGCCGACCAGGCCCGACGCGACGCGGGGATCATAGACGACCGGCACCTTGGCGGTCGGCATCTTGCGGGCGCCGACCCGGCGTACGGCCCGTTCGCCGGCGCGTTGGCCGACCAGGTGCGGATCGTCGAGGTCGGCGCCATAGACGGCACTCGAATAGTCGTATTCGCGCTCCATGCCATCGCCGGTGCCGGCGATGACCGAGACGCTGACACCGTGGCCGGAGCCGGCATAGCCGCCGGCGAAGCCGTTCGAGGCGGCCAGCGCCACGCGGCTGTAGCTCCAGCTGGCCTCCGCCCCGTCGGAATTGGTGACGCCGGCCACGCCGCGCGCGGTCTGCTCGGCCCGGGTCGCACGGTCGATCAGCACGGCGGTCGCCGGCTCGTCCGGGTCGACCATGTCGAGTTCGGGCCAGGTCCGCGCGATCTGGTCCGGATCGGCGATGCCGCAGAATTCGTCCTCGGGCACGACGCGGGCCATGGCGATGGCGCGCTCGACCAGGGCGTCGAGGGCCGATGCCGTGCGGTCGTTCGACGACACGATCGCCTGGCGCTTGCCGATCAGCACGCGCAGGCCCAGATCGTAGCCCTCCGATCGCTCGAGCTTCTCGATCTCGCCCAGGCGTTGGGCATGGGCGATCGAGATCCCCTCGAACAGCACGCCGTCGGCCTGGTCGGCGCCGGCGCGCTTGGCACGGGCGATCAGGTCGGTCAGCAGGTCGAGGGCTTGGTCGGTCGGCGTCATCGGGTTTCCTTCGAAGGCGGAATCGGATCGGTTCGGCCATTCTAGGCCGGCTCGTGGGGCGGCGGCCAGGGGCAGGAACGTAGGCATCGTTTCAAGGCCGCTTCCGCTTCGCCGCCGGCTGGTGTAGACGGCATGACAGGCGTTCGTTCGCGCGCAAACGCCGCCGCCCCAGCATCGAACGCCGCGAAGGGTCCTGCCGGTGAACCAGACAAATTCCGAGCCGCTGTCCGACATCGAGATCGCGCGCGCGGCGCGCCCGGCGCCGATCGAAGAGATCGCGGCCCAGCTCGGCATCCCGGCCGAAGCGGTCTATCGCCATGGCCCGCACAAGGCGAAGCTGGCGATGAGCTTCGTCAGCAGCGCCCGCGCAGCGGCCCGCGGCAAGCTGATCCTGGTCACGGCGATCAGCCCGACGCCGGCCGGCGAAGGCAAGACCACGACCACCGTCGGGTTGGGCGATGCCCTGAAGCGCATCGGCAAGCGCGTCGCGATCTGCCTGCGCGAACCGTCGCTCGGCCCTTGCTTCGGCGCCAAGGGCGGGGCTGCCGGCGGCGGGCATGCCCAGGTCGTGCCGATGGACGAGATCAACCTGCATTTCACCGGCGATTTCCACGCGATCGGTGCCGCCAACAACCTGCTGGCTGCCCTGATCGACAACCATATCTATTGGGGCAACCTGCTCGACATCGACCCGCGCCGCATCACCTGGAAGCGTGCCATGGACCTGAACGACCGGGCGCTGCGCCAGATCGTGGTCGGCCTGGGCAACAATGGCGCGGCGCGCGAGGACGGCTTCGACATCACGGTCGCCAGCGAGATCATGGCGATCTTCTGCCTCGCGACCTCGCTCGAGGATCTGAAGGAGCGGCTGGGCCGGATCGTGATCGGCGAGACGCGCAGTCGGCGCCGGGTGCTGGCGTCGGAGCTGAACGCCCATGGCGCGCTCACCGCGCTGCTGAAAGACGCGTTCCAGCCCAACCTGGTGCAGACGATCGAGCACACGCCGGCCTTCGTCCATGGCGGCCCGTTCGCCAACATCGCCCATGGCTGCAACTCGGTGCTGGCGACGCAGACGGCGCTCGGCGTCGCCGACTATGTCGTGACCGAAGCCGGCTTCGGTGCCGATCTGGGTGCCGAGAAGTTCCTCGACATCAAGTGCCGCATGGCGGGCCTCGCCCCTTCGGCCGCGGTCGTGGTCGCCACCATCCGGGCGCTCAAGATGCATGGCGGCGTGCCGAAGACCGATCTGGGCGCCGAAAACGTCGCCGCCGTCCGGGCGGGTGCCGCCAATCTCCGGCGCCATGTCACCAACCTGCAGAAATTCGGCCTGCCGGTCGTGGTGGCGCTCAACCACTTCACCTCCGACACGGCGGCCGAGGCCCACGCGGTCCGCGAGATGTGCGGTGAACTGGACGTCGCCGTCCATGTCTGCCGGCATTGGGCCGAGGGCGGTGCCGGGGCGACCGGTCTCGCCGAAGAGGTCGCCCGTCTGGCCGAAAGTGGCGTCGCCCGGTTCAAGCCGCTCTATCCGAGCGATATGCCGCTGGCCCAGAAGATCGCGACCATCGCGCGCGAGATCTATGGCGCCAAGGACATCGCGATCGCGCCGGCCGCCGCCAAGAAGCTGGCGGCGCTGGAGGCCGACGGCTTCGGCTATCTGCCGGTCTGCATGGCCAAGACCCAATACAGCTTCTCGACCGACCCCGACCTGCGCGGTGCGCCCGAGGGCCATATCGTGCCGGTGCGAGACGTGCGCCTGTCGGCCGGCGCGGGATTCGTCGTCGTGCTGTGCGGCGACATCATGACCATGCCAGGATTGCCGCGCCGCCCGGCGGCGGAGCTGATCGGCGTGGATGCGAACGGGCAGATCACCGGTCTGAGCTAGGGGCCGGGGCCGTCACGACAAGCCGGCCAGGGCGTCCCGATAGGCCGCGCTGACGGCATCGCCCCGGCAGGCGAACGTCACGCGCTCGATCGCATCATGCGTCACCAGGAAATCGGCCACCTCGGCGACCGCGATGACGGCGGCTTCACGGACCGGGTAGCCATAGATGCCGCAGCTGATCGCCGGAAAGGCGATGGTGCGGGCATCCTGTTCCGTCGCCCGCGCCAGGCTCTCGCGATAACAGCTGGCCAACAGCGCGGGCTCGCCCTGTCCTCCGCCCTGCCAGACCGGCCCGACCGTGTGGATGACGAGCTTCGCTGGCAGCCGATAGCCTCGCGTCACCTTGGCCTGGCCGGTCTTGCAGCCGCCCAGCAGCCGGCATTCCTGCACCAGTTCCGGCCCGGCCGCCCGATGGATCGCGCCATCGACACCGCCGCCGCCCAGCAACGAACTGTTGGCGGCATTGACGATGGCATCGACCGCGAGCCTGGTGATGTCGTCATCGATGACGATCATCCGGTCTTCCGGGGGCATGCGCATTCCTCCGCTCCGACGTCCGACCTCTATTTCCAGATCGGCTTGCCCGAGCCCGGCAGCCCGTAGCTCGCCCATTTCTGCGTGACCCTATCCACGATCTCATCGGTCATGCGGATTTTGGTACCCCATTCCCGATGGGTCTCGGGCGGCCATTTGTTGGTGGCATCCAAGCCGATCTTGCCGCCGAGGCCGCTTTCGGGCGACGCGAAATCCATATAGTCGATCGGCGTGCCTTCGATCACCGTGATATCGCGGGCCGGGTCCATGCGGGTCGAGATCGCCCACATCACGTCCTTCCATTCACGCGCATCGATGTCGTCGTCCACGACGATGACGAACTTCGTGTACATGAACTGGCGCAAGAACGACCAGACGCCCATCATCACGCGCTTGGCATGACCCGGGTAGGCCTTCTTCATCGACACGACGGCGATCCGGTAGGAACAGCCTTCGGGCGGCAGCCAGAAATCGACGATCTCGGGGAACTGCTGGGTCAAGAGCGGGATGAACACCTCGTTCAGCGCCTCGCCCAGCACCGACGGCTCGTCGGGTGGCCGGCCGGTGAAGGTCGAGAGATAGATCGGGTTGCGGCGCATGGTAATGGCGGAGACGCGGAACACCGGGAACGGCTCGACATTGTTGTAATAGCCGGTGTGGTCGCCGTACGGGCCTTCGTCGCCGAACTCATCGAGCATGACATGGCCCTCGATCACGATCTCGGCCTGGGCCGGGACCTTCAAGGGCACCGAGACGCAGTCGACCAACTCGACCTTCTTGCCGCGCAACAAGCCAGCGAACTGATATTCCGACAGGGTGTCGGGCACCGGGGTTACGGCGGCCAGGATCGTGCCCGGATCGGCACCGATCACGGCCGCGGCCGGCAGCGGCTCACGCTTCTCGGCGCCCCAGCGCCGATAGTGCTGCGCCCCCCCGCGGTGCTTCAGCCAGCGCATCAGGGTGGTGTTCTTCGACGTCACCTGCATGCGGTAGATGCCCAGGTTGAACCCGTCCTCGCGCGCCGCGCCCGGCCCCTTGGTCACGATCAGCGGCCAGGTGATGAGCGGGGCCGGCTCGCCCGGCCAGCAGCCCTGGATCGGCAAGGCAGTGAGATCGATCTCGTCGCCGCGCAGCACGATTTCCTGGCATGGCGCCGAACCGACCGTCTTCGGTTTCATGGCCAGCACGGTCTTCAGCAGCGGCAGCAGTTCCAGCGCCTCGCGCCAGCCGCCGGGCGGTTCCGGCTGTTTCAGGAAGGCCAGGGTCTCGCCGACCTCGCGTAGTTGGTGCGGCTCGCGGTCCATGCCCCAGGCGACGCGCTCGACCGTGCCGAACAGATTGACCAGCACCGGCATGGACGAGCGCGTGCCGTCCGCCATGGTAACGTTCTCGAACAGCACGGCCGGCCCCTTTTCCGCCAGCAGGCGGGTCTGGATCTCGGTCATCTCCAGCGCCGTCGACACCGGGGTCGCGACGCGCACCAGCCGGCCGGCGGCTTCGAGCCGGTCGATGAAGTCACGCAGGCTGGCATAGGGCATTCGGGAACCTCGGCAGGAAAGCTGCCCGACTATAGCGCGAACCCAGCTGGTGGCCACCAGAGCAAGGCAGGGCTGAACACAGCCATCTTGCGGCGCGGTATGGCGTGGGGCATGATTCGGGCCATCGTTTCCCCAGCTGTTTCATGAGGCACCCGATGGCATTCTGGGTTGTCGGCGGTGAGTATACCGGCACGGATTTCACGACGATCGCGGCGGGCAAGACGCTCGAGCGGCACGGCCCCTTCGTGGACTATCAGCATGCCCACGACGTCTGGGCATCGCGCGCCTGGGCGACGGTCGACGATTGCCAGTCGCGTTTTCGCATCGTCGAAGGCACGGAGACTGAGCCCGGCACCGGCCCGGCGCTCGCCGAAGGCCAGCCCGCCAGGCATTGACGCTCTGCTGCCGGCGCTACGGCAGCAACTTCCAGACGATCCCCTCGCGCGTTTCGCGGTCCTCCAGTTCCAGGCTGGTCGGCACCATGTAGCGCGCGATTTCGGCCAGGCCGTGGGTCGGCCGATATGTGCGGCCGGGATCGCCGATCCAGACCTCGATGCCGCGCCCGGCGAGCGGGCGCAGCCACGCGATCAGCCGCTCGGCCAGCGGCTTCTCATAGCACATGTCGCCGACCAGGATGATGTCGACGGCCGGGTCCCGGTCGATGACGTCTTCTTCGACGATCTCGATCTCAACATCGTTCAGTTCGGCGTTCAGCCCGATCGCGGCGCAGGCGACCGGGTCGATCTCGGCCGCCCGAACCAGACGGGCGCCCGCCATGGCGGCGGCGATGCCGACCAGCCCGGAGCCGGCACCGAAATCGAGCACGCGGCGGTTCGCCCAATGGTCGCGCGGGCAATCCAGCACATGGCGCGCCAAGGCTTGGCCGCCGGCCCAGGCGAACGCCCAGAACGGCGGAGGAATATTCGCCTGCTGCAGGGCCACCTCGCTCGCCTGCCAGATCGGCGTGATCTCGGTCGCGAGATGCAGCTTCATTTCCGGGAGCAGCGAGGGGCTGGCGACCGTCGTATTCACCGCGATGAAATCATACGCCTTGGCACCCCGAAGCGGTGTCAATGGATCGGCGCCAGCAGGCAGCCGAGCAGGACGATCAGTCCGGCATCGCGGTTGGATTTGAACTTGGCCAGGCAATCCGCCTGGTCGTCCATCCGCCAGGTCGCGATCTGCCAGACGAAATGCCCGGCGAGGGCGGCGAGCGCCAGATAGGCCGGCCATCCGGCGCCGACCACGGCAAAGGCGAGGCCGATGCCGGCGAGCGTCGCCAGCGCGAAGCCGGAAATCCAGTGCTTGCTGCGCGCACCGAACCGCAAGGCGGTCGATTTCACGCCGATCTCGATGTCGTCGGCCTTGTCCTGATGGGCATAGATCGTGTCGTAATGCAGCGTCCAGGCGATGCCGGCCAGATAGAGCAGGATCGCCGGCAGGCCGATGCGATCGGTGACCGCGGCCCAGGCGATCATGGCGCCCCAGTTGAAGTTCAGGCCCAGGAACAGCTGCGGCCAATAGGTGATGCGCTTCATGAACGGGTAGGCGACGACGATCGCCAGGATCGAGACGCCCAACCCGACCGCGAGCCAGTTCATGCTCGACAGCGCGGCCGCGCCGATCGCCAGTTGCAGCACCATGAACAAGGCTGCCTGCCAGACCGCGACCCGGCCAGACGGAATCGGCCGGCCGCGCGTGCGCTCGACCGCGCCGTCGTACTTGCGGTCGACGATGTCGTTGAGCGTGCAGCCGGCACCGCGCATGGCGACGGCACCCAGCCAGAACAGGAAGAACAGGCCGAGGTCGGGTCCGTTCGGCGCCGCCAGCGCCAGGCTCCACCAGCCCGGCAGCAGCAGCAGCCACCAGCCGATCGGCCGGTCGAGGCGGGCCAGCTGGGCATAGGGCATGGCCCAACCCGGCAGGATCCGGTCGAGCCAGCCGCCGGTGCGGATATCGGTGAAGCCGCCCATCATCGTGCGCATGGGCAAGCTCTAGCCCGGATCGGCGGCGGCGGGAAGATGCTTCGACCCGCCGCCGTTGCGGATCAGGCGGCGCTGTTCTTGAGCGCGGCCAGCCGCTCGCTCAGGCTCTGCGGCTGGGCGGGCTTGCCCTCGGCATGGGCAAGCGCGGCCGCGATGTTCGGATCGTCGGTCTCGGGCGAGGTCGGCTTCAGCAGCGCCGCCTTGGCGTTCTGCGCCTCGGCCGCCTGCCGGTCCTTCTCGGCCGCGTCATGCATCGCCTTCAGCGCGATGTTGACGCTCGACCCGCTGGAGCCCAGGCCCGCGGCGCTACGCGCCATGTCGGCCCGGTCGGCGGCGGCCTGCTTGGCCATGCGCGCGCGCTCCATGTCGCGCTGGGCGCGTTCCAGGTCGCCGCGCGCGCCCTTCAGCTTTTCGCCGAGCGTGCTGTAGGCATCTTCGAGCTGGGCCACGAAGTCATGGGCGTCGGCCGCGTCCTTCTTGCCCTGCTCGACTTCGGGCGTCATCTGCTCCAAGAGGCCGATGAGGGTCGCCAGGCTCTTTTCCAGCGACGCCTTGCGCGCCGGATCCTCCGTGGCCTCGATCTGCGCCTGCAGGCTGTCGGCGGCAGTCATGCGCTGGTGCAGCAGCGTGTTTGCCGTGTCGAGCGACTTCTGGGTCTCGGTGAAGCGCGCCCGCGCCTTGGCCACGTTCAGGCCCAGCTCGTCCAGCTTGCCTTCCATGGTCTTGAGCTCGGCTTCCGACGCGCCCGTCGGGTCCCATTTCACGTAGAGCTCGATGCCGCTCTGCACGGCCTGGTCGGCTTTGACGCCCAACAGGTTCTTGAAGAAGGATAGGCCCATAGGAATTCTCCCGTTTCGTGAATGCCCGCCGATCAGGCGAGCGTGAGCGCGGCCGGATTGAGATCGATGCCGGCATGGAGGTCGACCCATGCCTGGTCCCGGTCCTCGACGACGCCGACCATCAGATATTCGGTCGGCGGTGCCGGGTCGGCGAGCCCGGTCGGACGCGCGTAGAGCATGGCGCGGGTCGCGATCGACAGCTTGCCGGTGACGGTGGTGACGGAGGTATCGAAGGCGATCGGGTCGATCCGGCTGGAGCCCGGCGACCAGACGCGGTCATAGAGCTGCCCATCCAGCGTCTGGAATTGCGGCCAGCCGACCAGACCCTGGTCGGGATTGAGCCAGACGTCCCAGGTCTCCTCGTCCGGCGGCGATTCGCGGTCGAGCAGGGTGAAGAAGCGGCATTCCTCGACCTGGCCGGCCGGCGAAACCGCCAGCTGCAGGAAGGCGCCGCTGTCGCCCAGGTGCAGGCGCGTCAGCGAGACTGCGCCCGATTGCAGCAGCGACACGGCCGAAACGACCAGCTTGTCGCCACCGGTCGGGTCCTGGACCTTGGTGGCGCCGGCTGCCAGCACGAACGGCGTCGGATCGGGCTCCATAACCATGCCGACGCGGAACAGGCTGTGATGATAGGGCGCGCCCGACAGCTTGTATTTGATCAGGTTCGCAAGCGCCTGGAACGTCGACATCGGCGGAAGACCTTACGCTAAGGGAGATCAGGCGAGGCGCGAGCGGCGGAACAGCATCAGCCCGCCGACCACGACCGCCATACCCAGCACGAAATAGAGCACGGGATGGCCGCTGCTCGGCGCGGGCTGCGGCGCCACCACATGTTCCGAGGCCAGCGCCAGCTCCGGCTTGGTGTCGGGCGGCATATAGTTCGGATCGCGCGGCTGGCCGTTCATCGCCTGGGTGCGGGCGTCCAGATCGTTCAGCTTCTGGCGCAGGTCGGCATTGTCGGCCGACAGCCGGTCGGCCTCGCGCCGCCAGTCGGTATAACCCGGGTCCTGCTGGTGATTGTAGAACCAGGCGGCGTGGCTGGCGTTGCTGACCGAATCGAGCATGAACCACAGGAACAGCGCGTCCCACATGCCGAACGACGAGTAAGACCGATAGGCATAGACGGGCGGCCCCCAGCCCATGCCGCCGTACCAGCTGCTGCGGCTGGAATACCAGCTGTCGTAGCTGGTGTAGCGGCCCGAATAACCGCTGAACGCGGGCGTCACCGGGGCGGGCGGCGCCGACTTCGCGTAGGCCGCCCGTTCCTGCTGGGCACTATAGTTTTTGAGCGCGCTGCCAGACGCCTGGCGCGATAGTGCCGCGTCGCTGCCGGATTGCGCCGGGCGGGGCGCTGCCGTCGTCGTCGATGGCGCCTGGCCGGGCAGCGCATAGCCCCGGGCTGAAGAGCCGCTGCTGGACGAGGACGGTGCCGCCTGCTGCGGCGCCGGTGCCGGGGAGACAGGTCGGCTGTAGCCGTTCGAGGACCGCCCGGACGACGAGGAACCGGCGGATTTGGCATCGGCCGAGCCCGGGTTCAATACCAGGAACGCCGACATCACTAAAACGACGGCTGCATTCACCCAATTGCGCATGAGCGGAGTCCGATGCCTCTTGTCTGATTGCCGGCCGCGGTGAATTGCGTTCGGAGATATAGCGTCCGACGCATCGGGCGCAAGGGCCGATCGCTGCCCGGGGGCCTCGGTCGGCAGAACGGCGGGCTTCCCCGGCCTCCGCGACGATGCTATGCCGCTCGCCATGGATGAGGAAGACCAGGATATCGCCGCCCGCCTGTACGTGACCGCGCCGCTCGCGGCCGGCCTCGCGGTGCCGCTCGATGCCGACCAGGCGCACTACCTGCGCGCGGTGTTGCGGCTCGGCCCGGGCGGCGCGATCAGCCTGTTCAATGGCCGGGACGGGGAATGGCGTGGCCGCCTGGTCGAGCTGGGCAAGCACAAGGGCCTGATCGCGCTCGAGGCCCGGACCCGCGCCCAGGCGGCCGAACGCGACCTGTGGCTGGCCTTCGCGCCGGTGAAGCGCGCGCGGATCGATTATATCGCCGAGAAGGCGACCGAGCTGGGCGTCACCCGCCTGCTGCCGGTCATGACCCGGCGGACCAACGTGGCCCGCGTCAACGTCGAGCGCCTGCAGGCGAACGCGCGCGAGGCGGCCGAGCAGACCGAACGGTTGAGCGTGCCGCAGGTGGACGCGCCGCAGCCGCTCGATCGGCTGCTGGACGGGTTCCCCGCCGGACGGCGCCTGATGGTGTGCGACGAGACCGGCAGGGCGCCGTCGATCGCCACCCTGCTGGCAGATCCCGTGGCGAGAGCCGCGGACTGGGCGATCCTGATCGGGCCCGAGGGCGGCTTTGCGCCCGAAGAGCTTGACGCCCTTCGTAAACTTCCGTTTGTTACCGCCGTCGGGCTGGGGCCCCGGGTCCTGCGCGCCGACACGGCGGCGCTGGCGGCCCTGGCGGTTTTCCAGGCGCTCGCGGGCGATTGGAATACCGCACGCGGGACCCTTCTTTCGGCTGCCGCCGTCCCCATCTGATCCATTCCTTATCCAGACCCCCCGGGGTCGCACTTTCGCCAGAGGCCCCGACCGCCATGTCCGCACCCCCGAACGCGCGCGGCGCCACCATCGCCCACAAGCATCAGCTCGTGGAATATCTGGCCGAGGGCTCCAAGCCCGAGGCGGCGTGGCGTATCGGCACGGAGCACGAGAAATTCGTGTTCCGCCTGGCCGACCATCGCCCGGTCGGCTACGACGGGCCGCAAGGCATCCGCGCGCTGCTCGAAGGCATGCAGCGCTTCGGCTGGGAACCGGTCTACGAGAACGACCAGCCCGTGGCGCTGTTGCAGGGCCTGTGCTCGATCACGCTCGAACCGGGCGGCCAGTTCGAGCTGTCGGGCGCGCCGCTCGAGACGATCCATGAGACCTGCGCCGAAGTGAACGGCCATCTGCGCCAGGTGCGCGAGGTCGCGGGCGAGCTGGGCATCGGCATGATCGGCCTGGGATTCGAGCCGAAATGGACCCGTGCCGAAATGCAGCCGATGCCCAAGGCGCGCAGCGACATCATGCGGCGCTACATGCCCAAGGTCGGCACGCTCGGCCTCGACATGATGCACCGGACCTGCACGGTCCAGGTCAATCTCGACTTCTCGTCCGAAGCCGACATGGTCAAGAAATTCCGCACCAGCTTGGCGTTGCAGCCGATCGGGACGGCGCTGTTCGCGAACTCGCCCTTTTCCGAGGGCAAGCCGAACGGCTTCCTGTCCTACCGCAGCAACGTCTGGACCGACACGGACAACGACCGATCGGGAATGCTGCCTTTCGTGTTCGAGCAAGGCTTCGGCTTCGAGCGCTATGTCGACTACCTGCTCGACGTGCCGATGTATTTCGTCTACCGCGACGGCAAGTACATCGACGCGGCGGGCCAGTCGTTCCGCGACTTCATCGCCGGCCGCCTGCCAGCGCTGCCGGGCGAGCTGCCGCACATGGGCGATTGGTCGGACCATCTGACGACGGCGTTTCCCGAAGTGCGCCTGAAGAAATTCCTGGAGATGCGCGGCGCCGACGGCGGCCCGTGGCGCCGGCTCTGTGCGTTGCCGGCCCTATGGGTCGGCCTGCTCTACGACGCCCAGGCGCTCGATGCGGCGCACGAGCTGATCAAGGATTGGACGGTCGAGGAAATCACTCAGCTGCGCGCGGCGGTGCCGCGCCAGGGCCTGGCCGTGCCGTTCCGCGGGCGCACCCTGCGCGAAGTGTCGCTCGACGTACTGGCGATCGCCCGCGGTGGCCTGCATCGCCGCGCCCGGCGCAACAATGTCGGCGACGACGAGGGCTTCTTCCTCGACACGCTGTTCCAGATCGCCGGCTCCGGCCGGACCCCGGCCGAGGAACTGCTGTCGGACTACGAGGCGAAATGGCACGGCTCGGTCGATCCGGTGTTTACCGACTACGCCTACTGAGCGGCGTGGCCGCCTTTCCCGTCACGGGCGGGAACCGAGGGCCTGACCGGAGGACCCGATGCGCGCGATCCAGACCGTTCTCGTGGCCCTGATCGTCGCGGCCATGCCCTTGTCCCGCGCCAAGGCGGACGGCACATCGCTTACCGGGGCCGATGCCTATGGCGATTGGCACAGCGATGCGCCCGACATGGCACGGCTGATCCGTCCGGGCGACACGCCGCCGCCCTATGCCAGCCGGTCGGCCAGCAGCACGCCGAGCGTGGTCGCGCGGCCGGCCGGCGCGACGCTCCGGGTGCCGCCGGGCTTCGCCGTTGCCGAATTCGCCCACGGCCTGACCAATCCACGCCAGATCCGGGTGGCGCCGAACGGCGACATCTTCGTCGCCGAGAGCGAGGCAGACCGGATCCGGGTGTTGCGCGCGGCCGATGGCGCCGCGACGCCGTTGACCAGCCAGGTCTTCGCCGACGGGCTGGACCAGCCGTTTGGCATCGCCTTCTATCCGCCCGGCCCCCGTCCGACCTATCTCTATGTCGCCAACAACAATTCCGTCGTGCGCTTCCCCTATCGATCGGGCGAGTTGAAGCCGCTCGGCAAGGTCGAGGTCGTAGTGCCGCGCCTGACGCCCTCGACCGGCGGCCACTGGACGCGCGACATCCAGTTCTCGCCGGACGGCAAGCGGATGTTCGTCTCGATCGGCTCCGGCTCGAACGATGCCGAAGGGCTGCCAGTACGCGGTGCGGAGGCGCGGGCCGCCTGGGAAACCACCCATGGCGTCGGTGCCGCCTGGGGTGCGGAGGAGAACAAGGCCGACGTGCTGGTCTTCACGCCCGAGGGCGGGGCGCCGCATCCCTACGCGACGGGCTTGCGCAACTGCGTCAGCCTGGCGTTCGAGCCCGCCCACGGCGTGCCCTGGTGCGTGACCAACGAGCGCGACGGCCTCGGCGACAACCTGCCGCCGGACTATGCGACCGCCGTGCGCGATGGCGGCTTCTATGGCTGGCCCTGGTTCTACATCGGCGATCACGAGGACCCGCGCCACAAGGGCGAACGCCCCGATCTCGCCGGCCATCTCACGGTCCCGGACGTGCTGCTGCAGCCCCATTCGGCGCCGCTCGGCATCGCCTTCTACGATCCGCCGGCGGGTGCCGAGGCCGCTTTCCCGGAGGAGTATCGCGGCAGCGCCTTCGTCACCCTGCATGGCTCGTGGAACCGCTTGAGGCGGACCGGCTACAAGCTGGTGCGCCTGCCGCTCAAGGACGGCGTGTCCGACGGCAGCTACCGGGATTTCCTGACCGGCTTCGTCGCCAGCGACGATGCGGTCTGGGGCCGCCCGGTCAGCGTCGCCGTCGCCCATGACGGCGCATTGCTGATGACCGAGGACGGCAACGGCACGATCTGGCGTATCGCGCCCACGGGCCGCTAATCGCCCAGTGCGTGCAGCGCCAGCTCGCGCCGGTGCGGCCGGCGGCGGTGCTCGAAGACATAGATGCCCTGCCAGGTGCCGAGCACCATCCGGCCCTGTTCGAACGGGATCGACAGCTGGGTCTGGGTCAGGGCAGCGCGAACATGGGCCGGCATGTCGTCCGGTCCCTCGTCGGTATGGCGATAGAGCGGGTCGCCCTCCGGCACCAGCCGGCGGAAGAACGCGATCAGGTCGCGCTGCACGTCCGGGTCGGCATTCTCCTGGACGAGCAGCGAAGCGGAGGTATGGCGGCAGAAGATCGTCAGCAGCCCGTCGCTGAGGCCGGTCTCGCCCAGCCAGCGGACCACGCGGCCGGTGACATCGGTCAGGTCGCCGCCGCCGGTCTCGATGCTGAGCCGCGTCCGGGCCTGCCTCATGGCTGGGTGCGCCGATCGATCGCCTCGACGAAGCCCATCCAGCGGCCTTCCGGCCCTTGGCAAGTTTCGCCGGTCGTCGGATCGGTCAGGATCACCCCGCCGAAGCGCCACAGCTTGCGCCAGTTATCGAGCTCGCCCAGCCCCCGGTCGTGTACGCGTCGCTCCAGCCGGTGCGCGACCCAGCGTTGACCGATGGTCTGATAGATCAGGAAGCCCACCACGGCGCCGGTCAGGCCGGGCACCAGGCCGAAGTGCCACCAGACCAGGCCGACCAGGATCACGATCGCATAGGCCCAGCGATTGCCGTCGGCCTCGAGCGCCAACGGGAAATCCATGTGGGACAATTTCTTGCGATCGATCGCGACCCGGATCTGCGCCGTCTCGTGCAGGGTGCGCAACCGGGCCAGGATTGCTCGTTCGTCCTGCGGCGCGGTCGGCGCGAGGGCAGGAGGCGGCTCGATGATGCTCATCGGTCTTTCCAACCATGATTCCGACGGGGCATCAAGCGGCATCGGCCGTGCGCAGGGCATACAACGACCGGATGCCGGTGCGGGCGATCGCCTGCAGCGTGGCCGCGTCGGCGCCGTCCCGCGCCATGATCGACATGCCGTGCTGCAGGGCTGCGTAGAATGCGGCGGCGGCCCCATGGTCGAAATCCGACGGCAGCTCACCATCCGCGACGGCGCGTGCGAACCGCTGGTCGAGGCGGGCGACATTGTCGGCACGACGGGTGCGCAGCGTTTCGCACACCACCGCATCACCGCGGCCGCTGAGGCTGGCGCCCAGCACGATCAGGCAGCCGGGCGGCTCGCCCGGAGTGCTGTAAGCCTCCGCCGTTGCCAGCAGGAACCGTTCGATCGCGCCGGCGATCGTCGTCTCGTCGTCGAGCGACTGCCAGATCCTGAGCCCGACGGTCGCCTGATACAGCTCGACCGCCTCCCGGAACAGCGCCTCCTTGCTGCCGAAGGCCGCGTAGAGGCTGGGCGAGCCGATGCCCATGGCCTGGGTGAGATCGGTCATCGAGCTGTCCTCGAATCCCTTCGCCCAAAACAGCTCCATCGCGCGCAGCAGCGCGGTTTGGCGGTCGAAGCTCCGGGGGCGGCCGCGTTCAGCCATGGATCTCTCTTTCTGTGTCGTCCGATATATAAATAGCTTGACCGGTATCGGCAAGCCGTTCATTAATTCTGTATCAATCAACACAGAAAGAATGCGCCATGTCGAATCTCACCGGGAAAGTTGCACTGGTCACCGGCGGCAGCCGCGGCATCGGCGCCGCGATCGCACGCCGCCTCGCGGCGGACGGGGCCGACGTGGCCCTGACCTTCGTCAAGGGCGAACGCGAAGCGGCCGTCGTGGTCGGCGAGATCGAGGCACTGGGCCGCCGCGCCTTGGCGATCCGGGCCGACAACATCAGTGCTGCGCAAGTGGAAGCGGCCGTGGCCGCGACCGCCCAGGCCTTCGGGCGCCTCGACATCCTAGTGAACAACGCCGGCATCTTCCGCCGGGGGACGGTCGACGTTCTGACGATCGAGGATTTCGATGCGACCATCGCCGTGAACCTGCGGGCCGCCTTCGTCGCCGCCAAGGCCGCGGCCGCGATCATGGGCGAGGGGGGCCGGATCGTCTCGATCGGCAGCAATCTGGCCGTCAGCGCGCCCAATCCCGGCATCAGCCTCTATACCGCCAGCAAGGCGGCGCTGGTCGGCCTGAGCCAGGGGCTGGCGCGCGACCTGGGTCCGCGCGGCATCACGGTCAATGTCGTCCATCCCGGCTCGACCGACACGGATATGAACCCGGCCGATGGCCCTGCCTCGGCGAACCAGCGGTCGCGCATGGCGACGACGGGCGGCTTTGCCGATCCGGCCGAAATCGCCCGCGTCGTGGCGTTTCTCGCCTCGCCCGAAGCGCGCTCGGTCACCGGCGCCGCCTGGACCATCGACAATGGCGCCAACGCGTGAGCCGTCGCGGAGTCGGGCGATGGGATGGCGCAATCCTGGCATTCGGGGCGACCGTCGTGGTCGCCAGCGAGTTCATCGTCATCGGCCTGGCGCCGCCCATGGCCCAAAGCTTCGCGCTGACCCTGGAACAGGCCGGCTGGTTCGTGACCAGCTTTGCCTTGGGATCGGCGATGCTGGGGCCTTTCGCGGCCCTGGCCGCCCGGTCCCTCCGGGCCGACCGGGCAATGCTGGGGGCGCTTCTGCCATTCTCGGCCGCAATGCTCGTGCCGCTGTTCGGGCAGGCCTGGTGCTTCTGTCTGCTGCGGGTCGTCCAGGGTGCGGCATTGCCCTTGTTCATCAGCGTTGCCGGCGACACGCTGGGCCGCGTGTGGGGCAACGATGCCAGGGCCACGGCGCGCCTCTATCTGGGTGTCGTGTTCGGCAGCATGTTCGCGGCACCGGCCGGCGCGGCACTTGCCGACCTCGTCGGTTGGCAACCGTGCTTCGAACTGCTGGGCGCCGTCACGCTGCTCGCCATGATCGGCATCCTCATCCGGAAACCACTGCGCGTGAGACCGGTATCGGGAAACGGCTTGCGCGATGACGTGGCGCTGCTGGCGAGCCCCGCGGTCCGCAGGCACCTTCTCGTCTCGCTGGCGCACTTCGCCGCGATGTTCTGCACCTACGCGTTTCTCGCCGGCATTCTGCAGCAGGACGGCGTGGCGGCGCACGCGACCGGCGGATGGCTGCTGCTGTTCGGGCTGGCCGGGGCCGTCGGGAATATTGCCGCCGGGCGGTTGTCCGCGGAAAAGACGCGGGTTGGCGCGGTCTTCACCATCACCGTTCTTAGCCTGGCCAGCCTCGCGCTGCCGTGGCTCGGATCGGCGCCGTTCCTGCTGCCGGCCGTTCTGTGCGCCTGGGGTGCTGCGCACTCGGCGTCGTTCGTGATCTGTCAACTCCGGGTGACGCGATCGGCGCCCGCGGCACCGCGGCTCGCGGCGGCGCTGAACATCTCGGCCGCCAATTTCGGCATTGCCGGCGGATCGATGGCGGGTGGGCAGGCGCTTGCGGCCGGTGGTCTGCCGGGATTGTCGGCGGCGGGACTGGCGCTCTGCGCCGTCACATTGGCCCTGGCGCTCGGGGCGCCCTACCGGACCGCCGCTAGCTCGGCTTGAGCGCGCCGGGATTGGTCAGCGCGGTCAGCACGTGGTCGCGCCAGGCACCGTCGATATAAAGGTAGTCGCGGGCGATGCCCTCCGGCACGAAGCCCAGGCGCCGGGCCAGTGCGGCGCTGCGCTCGTTGGCCGGCATGTAGTTCACCATGATCCGGTGCAGTTTCAGCACGTCGAACACGTGGCGGATCGCGGCCTCCAGCGCCTCGCGCATCAGCCCTCGGCCCTCCAGCCGATAATCGAGCGCATAACCCAGATAGCAGGCCTGGAACGGCCCACGGAAGATCTGGGTGAAGTTCACCACGCCCCGCACCGGGCCCGCAAGGTCGCGCTCCGTGAACAGCATCAGCCGCAGTGCCATGCCGGCCTTTTCGTCGGCGGCGAATTGCTCGAGCCGGCGGCGCCAGTTCGCGACCGACAGTTCGTCGCTGCCGCGCGGCCCGCTCCAGCGCGCCATATGATCCCAGTTTTCCCGCTGATAAGCCACGACCCGCGGGGCCGCCTCGGGCGGGGCGAGGGTCAGGGTCAGGCGCGGCGTCTCGATCCGGGTCAGCGGCGCTACGGGAGCGGCGGTCATCGGCGGCTCACGACACCCGACCCAGCCGGGCCACCGACCAGCGCTTGGGCCGTGCCCATCCCTGTTCCGGCGGCATGCCCGACAGCGACATCCAGCGCGACCGGTGCCAGGCTGTGGCCGACACCTCGACGCGCATCTGGCCTCCGGCCGGCGGACCGTCGAGCCCGAGGGCGCCCCAGGGCAGCAGGCTTTCCGACGTGATGCGCGGCTGGTCGGCGCCAAAATAGCTGGTGCGCGCGCCCGTGACCGGGCGGCATTGCGGAGCCGGATCCGCCGGCACGGCGGCGATGCCGGCGCACAGCAGCGCGGTCATCGGCGGGTGATCTTTCAGGCTGGTGCGCGGCGGCAGGAAATAGAGCGTGAAATGCTTCACGCCGTTGCCGGCATCGACGCCCAACTCGACCCGGTACGCCTCGGCCAGGGGAAAGGCGCCGTCATAGGCCAGCAGGTCCAGGTCGTAATAGTCCTGCCCGATCGTGGCGAGCGCCAGCCCGTCGCGGTTCCAGGCGAGATAGGCCTCGCCGAACGGCACCTCGCCGGGTGCCGCGACCAGCGGGGGCAGCAGGGTCGCCTGTTTCGGCCAGTCGGCCAGTGTCTTGTCGCCGACCATGACCTCGGCATAGGGGATCGAGATTTCCTTGCGGTCGGTCTGGCGGGAAATGTCGGTTCCGGCTGCGGCATGCAGCGCCGGCACCTGCCCATTGACCGCGGACACCGCCGTCAACAGTCGCTCGTAGGGCCGGTTGTCGATGTCGACCAGGCCGAAATCATAATCCTCGCCATCGGCCCGGCCGCCCTTCGGATGATCGGCATATTGGAACCAGTGCATGCCGACCAGATCGGGAATGCGCGCGAACTGCCTGATCGCGGTCGCGGCCCCCTGGGCGCGCTCGGCCTGGGTCTCGACCGTCATCAGGTGGCCGTTGTTCTTGTTGCCGGTGCGGTTCTCGTTCGCGGCATAGAACCATTCCGATACCAGCACCGGCTTGCCATCGGTCAATTGATGCAGCCCGTCGAAGAAATAGCGGGCGACCCAGCCGTCAGGGCTGTCGACGTTGTAATTGGTGGCGATGACGTCGACATGCCGCGCCTCGGCCCGGATCGCAACCGGGTCGTAATAGATCGGCAACCGGTCGCCGAAGATCAGCGCCTGCGGGTCGGCGGCGCGGATCGACCGTTCGACCAGCGCGTAATAATGCTCGGCCACGACGCCGGTCCAGGCGCGCACGGCCTGGATGCCGTTGCCGCCCGGGCGCAGCCGGGTCACCGATTGCGTGGCGAGCAGCCGGGGCCAGTCCGTCGCCTCGGCGGGCGGCTGGAAATCGGCGGCGAACCGCTGCCAGTCGCTGCCGTAGAAGTCCTGGAGAAAAGCCACCCAGCGCTGCTTGGTGAAATTCGTGGCAGGCGCCTTGCTGTAGAACACGAACAGCGCGCCGTTCCACCAGCCGACCTCGTTGTCCGAGAAATAGCCGATGCGATAGGGACTGTCTTTGTAGGGACGGACCAGGGTGACGGCTTCGTCGCGCATCGCCTGCTCGGTCGCAGGGTCGAACGGATCGAACCAGTGGAAGCGGCCGAGCCGGCCCAGCTCCAGGTCGGGGATCTGCGGCAGCTTCAACTGGTCGGGCGGCAGCGACCAGCCGCCGGCCGAATTGAAGCCCCAGGACTTGACCCGGCTCGTGGCCTCGTCGACCCAGGCCGCGAGGCTGGGCGCAAAGGCGGTCCAGCTGTACCAGACACGGTCGTTCGCGACGCGCTCGGGCGCGCCGCCGTCGAGCACGTTGACGCCGGTCGAGAAGAACCGCTCGCCGCACGGCGTCGCCAGCCAGGCGATGCCATGGTCGCGGGTGACGGTCCAGCGGCTCGACGGCGCATGGTCGAGATCGCAGGCCGGTCCGTCCGCCCGCGCCGCGGCGACCGGGCCGCCGAGGGCGAGGCCCAGGCCGCATGCGGCCAGAAGGTACGAAAACCGGTTCATCGAGAGGTGCCGCGGCTCGGGTCGGGCGGCCTCAGGCCGCCGTGCCGCCGACGGTCAGCCCATCCATGCGCAGGGTCGGCTGGCCGACGCCGACCGGCACGCCCTGACCGTCCTTGCCGCAGGTTCCGATGCCGTCGTCGAGCTTCAGGTCGTTGCCGATCATGGTGATCTTGTGCAGCGCGTCCGGCCCGTTGCCGATCAGGGTGGCGCCCTTGACCGGCCGGCCGATCTTGCCATCCTCGATCAGATAGGCCTCGGACGCCGAGAACACGAACTTGCCGTTGGTGATGTCGACTTGGCCGCCGCCGAAATTGGCGGCATAGAGGCCGCGCTTCACCGATTTCAGGATCTCGTCCGGCGCGTGGCTGCCCGCCAGCATCAGCGTGTTGGTCATGCGCGGCATCGGATGGTGGGCATAGCTCTGGCGCCGGCCGTTGCCGGTCGCCGGCACGCCCATCAGGCGGGCGTTCAGGCGGTCCTGCATGTAGCCCATCAGGATGCCGTCCTCGATCAGCACGGTGCGGCTCGACGGCGTGCCCTCGTCGTCGACCGTAATCGAGCCGCGGCGGTTCGGGATGGTGCCGTCGTCCACCACCGTGACGCCGGGAGCGGCGATGCGCTGGCCGACCCGGTTCGAAAAGGTCGACAGGCCCTTGCGGTTGAAGTCGCCCTCGAGCCCGTGGCCGACCGCCTCGTGCAGCATGATGCCGGGCCAGCCGGCGCCCAGCACCACAGTCATTTCGCCGGCCGGGGCCGGCACCGCCTCCAGATTGACCAGTGCCGTCCGCAGCGCCTCGTCGACCTGGCCGCGCCACTGGCCGGGATCGAGGTAGAGATCATAGGCGGTGCGCCCGCCGGCACCGGCCGAGCCGGTTTCCATCCGGTCGCCGTCGCCGACCACGACCGAGACGTTGAGGCGCACGAGCGGGCGGATGTCGCCGACGCGCACGCCGTCGGCGCGCAGGATCTGCACGGCGCTCCATTCGCCCATCAGCGAGCACATGACCTGACGTACCCGCGGGTCGCGTGCCCGGGCATAGGCGTCGATCTCGGCCAGCAGCTTCACCTTGGCCTCGAACGGCACGGCCGACAGTGGATTGAGGTCGGTATAGAGCGCGTGGTTCGTGCCGCGCGGTGCTTCGGCCTGGGTGCCGCCGCGGCCCGTCTTGACCGCGCGCACCGTGTCGCCGGCCCGGCGGATCGCGGCCTCGCTCAGTTCGCCGGAATGGGCATAGCCGGTCGCCTCGCCCGAAATGGCGCGCAGGCCGAAGCCCTGGGCGGTATCGAAACTGGCGCTCTTCAGCTTGCCGTCGTCGAACGACAGGGCCTCGGACTGGCTGTATTCCAGGAACAGCTCGCCGTCGTCCATGCCGTCGAGGGCCGTGCCCACCAGCTTTTCGACGCGCGCGGGATCCATGCCGGTGCGTTCGAAAAACAGCGAATCGGTCGCGGCAAGATCGGTCATGGAACGGGAACTCCGGGCAGCGCTACGAATGAGTGACAAAGAATCATGATAGAGCGATGGTTCCGCCTCGGGAACAGCCGAAATGCCGCCCCCCTGCCGTATCGATGCCACACTCCCGCCAAAGCAAGGCTCGTGCGACAGTTCTGGGTGTTGTGACCCGATGCGCAGTTGCGGTAGGGTGCCCGCCATTCCTTGAATTGGCCTCATCCTTCACGCGTCTGGATGCTCGTCGGACCGATATCGGCGAGCGGTTTTTGTGAGGGGCGATGGCTCGAGCACCTATTTGGCAGGCAGGAAGAATATGAAGCGAACCGTCGGGCGGGTATTCCGGAGTTTCGCGGCACTGGTCGCCCTCGCGCTTTTCTCGGGCGTTGCGTTGGCCGACCAGCCGCATGATTGGCAGATCGGGTTCCAGGAGATGGTGACCCCGGTCGGCGACAGGCTGGAGTCGCTGCACGTATTGCTGATGTGGATCATCACGATCATCACGCTGTTCGTGGCCGTGCTGCTGCTCTATGTCGCCTATCGCTTCCGTGCGTCGAAGAACCCGGTCGCATCCAAGACTTCGCACAACACGCTGATCGAGATCGCCTGGACGGTGATTCCGATCCTGATCCTGGTCGTGATCGCTTTCCCCTCGTTCAAACTGCTCTATTTCCAGGAGCGCGTGCCGGAGTCGCCGATCACGCTCAAGGTGACGGGCCTGCAGTGGTATTGGCACTATGCCTATCCGGACAACGGCGACTTCGGCTTCGACAGTTACGGCATCGGCGAGAAAGACCTGAAGCCCGGCCAGCTGCGCCTGCTCGACGTCGACAACGAGGTCGTGCTGCCGGTCAACACGAACGTCCGCGTGCAGATCGCCGGCAACGACGTGATGCACAGCTGGTTCGTGCCCTCGCTCGCGGTGCAGAAATACGCCGTGGTCGGCCATCTGAACGAGGTCTGGCTGAACGTCGAGAAGGAAGGCACTTATTACGGCGAGTGCAACCAGATCTGCGGCGTGAACCATTCCGAGATGCCGATCAAGATCCGCGTCGTCTCCAAGGACGAGTTTGCCAAGTGGACCGAGACCGCAAAGCAGAAGTTCGCCCGCGAGGACACTGGCCCGACCGCAACCAAGCTGGCCGCAGCGGAATAATCCATAGGCACGGCACCGGGCGCGCGGCGATCGAACGCAGCGCCCGGCCGCAGCCCCCGACAAGACGAGAGGACCGAAGGGCAAGACCATGGCTGAAGCAACCCACGCTCACGACGACCACGGGCACCACCATCCCGGATTCGTCCAGCGCTGGCTGATGTCCACCAATCACAAGGACATCGGCACGCTCTACCTGATCTTCTCGATCATCGCCGGCCTGATCGGCGGCGGTTTTTCCGTGCTGATGCGCATCAATCTGCAGCAGCCCGGCGCCGTGCTGTTCCATGACGACCACCAGCTCTACAACGTGATCGCGACCGCGCACGGCCTGATCATGGTGTTCTTCGTGGTCATGCCGGCGATGATCGGCGGGTTCGGCAACTGGTTCGTGCCGCTGATGATCGGCGCGCCGGACATGGCGTTTCCCCGGCTGAACAACATCAGCTTCTGGCTGCTGATCCCGTCCTTCGCCCTGCTGCTGGGCTCGGCCTTCGTCGATGGCGGCGCCGGCACCGGCTGGACGATCTATCCGCCACTGTCGAGCAAGATCGGGCATCCAGGCGCCGCGGTCGACATGGCGATCTTCTCGCTGCATCTGGCCGGTGCGTCCTCGATCCTGGGCGCCATCAACTTCATCACCACGATCATGAACATGCGCGCGCCGGGCATGACCTTGCACAAGATGCCGCTGTTCGCCTGGTCGGTGCTGGTGACCGCGTTCCTGCTGCTGCTGTCGCTGCCTGTTCTGGGCGGCGCCATCACCATGCTGCTGACCGACCGCAACTTCGGCACGACCTTCTTCGACCCGGCCGGCGGCGGCGACCCGATCCTGTTCCTGCACCTGTTCTGGTTCTTCGGGCACCCGGAAGTCTACATCATGATTCTGCCGGGCTTCGGCATGATCAGCCACATCATCTCGACCTTCTCCAAGAAGCCGATCTTCGGCTATCTCGGCATGGCCTACGCCATGGTCGGCATCGGTGTGGTGGGATTCGTCGTGTGGGCGCATCACATGTATACAGTCGGCCTCGATCCCGACACGCGCGCCTATTTCACGGCCGCGACCATGGTCATCGCGGTGCCGACCGGCATCAAGATCTTCTCGTGGATCGCGACAATGTGGGGCGGCTCGATCGAGTTCAAGACGCCGATGCTGTTTGCCGTGGGGTTCATTTTCCTGTTCACGCTCGGCGGCGTTACCGGCGTCGTGCTGTCGAACGCCGGCCTCGATGTGGCGCTGCACAACACCTATTACGTCATCGCGCATTTCCACTACGTGCTCAGCCTGGGTGCGGTGTTCGCGATGTTCGCCGGCTTCTACTACTGGTTCGGCAAGATGTCGGGCCGGCAATATCCGGAATGGGCAGGCAAGCTGCATTTCTGGATGACCTTCATCGGCGTCAACCTGACGTTCTTCCCGATGCATTTCCTGGGTCTGGCCGGCATGCCGCGCCGTTATGTCGATTATCCCGAGGCGTTCGCCGGCTGGAACTTCGTCGCCTCGATCGGCGCCTACATCTCGTACGGCGCGACCCTGTTCTTCGTCGGCATCGTGCTCTACACGCTCGCCGCTGGAAAGAAGGTCGCGAACAACCCGTGGGGCGAAGGCGCCACGACGCTCGAATGGACCGTTTCCTCGCCGCCGCCGTTCCATACTTTCGACGAGTTGCCGGTCATCAAGTAACCGGACGGCCTAGAACCCTCGCTCCGGCCGCCGGTCTCTTCGTGACCTGCGGCCGGACGATCTTCGGATTGTGACTTTGACCGACGTGACCTCTGCCGAATACGTCGCCGGCGACGTTCAATTGAGCGCTGCCGGCGTCGGCGATTACTGGGCTCTCCTGAAGCCGCGGGTGATGTCGCTCGTCGTCTTCACCGGCTTCGCCGGCCTGTGGCTGGCACCGGGCCATATCCATCCGGTGCTGGCGGCCGTGGCCATCCTGTGCATCGCCGTCGGCGCCGGCGCGTCCGCCGCCATCAACATGTGGTATGACCGCGATATCGACGCGATCATGACCCGGACGATCGGCCGCCCTCTGCCAGCCGGGCGGATGCAGCCGAACGAGGCGCTGGCCTTCGGGGTGATCCTGGCGTCGGGGTCGGTCTTGATCATGGGCCTCGCGATCAATGCCGCGGCCGGCGCGTTGCTGGCCGGCACGATCGGCTTCTACGTCTTCATCTACACCATGTGGCTGAAGCGCAGGACGCCGCAGAACATCGTGATCGGCGGGGCCGCGGGCGCCTTTCCGCCGATGGTCGGCTGGACCGCCGTCACCGGCGACATCGGCCTGCCGTCGCTCGTGCTGTTCGCGCTGATCTTCTTCTGGACGCCGCCGCATTTCTGGGCGCTTGCCCTGTTCCGCTCGGGCGACTACCAGAAGGCTGGCGTGCCGATGATGCCGGTCGTGGCCGGTCCGCGCGAAACCAAGAAGCAGATGCTGATCTACACGCTCGTGCTGTGGCCGATCGCGGTGGCGCCCTATGTCATGGGCATCGCGGGCGCGGTCTATGGCGCGCTCGCGGCCGTGCTGTCGGTCTGCTTCACCGCCTTCTCGGTCCTGGTCTGGTTCGACCCGACCGACAAGTGGCCAAAGCGGATGTTCGCCTTTTCGATCCTGTATCTCACCCTGCTGTTCGCGATCCTGATCCTGGACCGCGCGCCTGGCGGGCTTTTGGGCTGATGGGCGCCATGTCGGTTTCGATGGAAGAATTCCTGAAGCGGCGCAAGGCGCGCAACCGTGCGATCCTGGCCGTGCTGGTCGGGCTGTGCGTGCTGTTCTACGCCATCACGATCGTCCGGCTGACGCATTAGGCCGATGGCCCGTTCCTCATCGCCCCGCAACCGACGGACCCTGGTGCTGCTGGTCGCCGTCGTCTCGGCCATGACCGGGCTCGCCTTCGCCTCGGCGCCGCTCTATCGCGTGTTCTGCCAGGCGACCGGGTTCGACGGGACGACCCAGCGTGCGGCCAAGGCGCCGGGCGCGGTCGGCGGCAAGCTCTATACCGTGCGCTTCAATGCCGACGTCTCGCCGGAACTGCCCTGGCGCTTCCAGCCGGTGCAGCCCTATGTGCGGGTGCACCCGGGCGAGCAGACCCTGGTCGCATTCCGCGCGACCAATGTTTCGAACCACGCGATCGTGGGCACCGCCGCCTTCAACGTCACGCCGCTGATCGTGGGTGCGTATTTCGACAAGATTGAGTGCTTCTGCTTCACCGAACAGACCCTGCAGCCGGGCGAGAGCGCCGACCTGCCGGTGACGTTTTTCGTGTCGCCGGAGATCCTCAAGGACAAGAACACGCGCGACCTCGACGCGATAACCTTGTCTTATACGTTTTTTCAGGCCAAAAATCCGGCCAAGCCGACGGCCGAGAGCCGGTCCGGTCCGGCCGATGCGGCACCGATCCAGGTCGGCGCGCTCGTGCCGACCGCCTCAACGCCTTCACTTCGTCCCGTGAAAGAGTCTTCCCGATGAGCGAAACCACCGCCGGTCATCCCAAGCACCAGTTCCACCTGGTCGCCCCCAGCATATGGCCTCTGATCTCGTCCCTGTCGGCCGGCGCCATGTTCGGCGGCACCGTGCTCGGCCTGCACGGGCATGGCTGGATCCTGGCCGAGGTCGGCTTCATGTTCGTGCTGTTCTGCATGTTCATGTGGTGGCGCGACGTCATCAAGGAGGCGGTGGTCGAAAAGCACCACACGCCGATCGTGCAGATCGGCCTGCGCTACGGCATGACCCTGTTCATCTCGTCCGAAGTGATGTTCTTCGTCGCCTTCTTCTGGGCGTTCTTCGCGTCGAGCCTCTATCCGGTCGGCGGCGTCTGGCCGCCCAAGGGCATCACCCCGTTCGACCCGTTCCATCTGCCGTTCCTGAACACGCTGATCCTGTTGCTGTCGGGTACCACGGTCACCTGGGCGCATCATTCGCTGATCGAGGGCGATCGCAAGGGCCTGCTGCAGGGCCTGGGCATCACCGTGCTGCTGGGCCTGACCTTCACCTGCCTGCAGGCGATCGAGTATGGCGACGCCTTGTTCACCTTCGACGGCAACATCTTCGGCGCGACATTCTTCATGGCGACCGGCTTCCACGGTTTCCACGTGATGGTCGGCACCATCTTCCTCGCCGTCTGCTGGGTCCGCGCCTACAAGGGCCAGTTCAAGCCGGATCATCATTTCGGCTTTGAGGCCGCGGCCTGGTACTGGCATTTCGTCGACGTGGTCTGGCTGTTCCTGTTCCTGGGCGTCTATGTCTGGGGCGGTCACGGCATCGTGCCGCCGGCCGAATAACCGAATGGCGGGCAGCGGCCGGAATTGATCCGGCGGCCCCGAACCCATGGCGGCGCCCGGCTGTCGGCTCGAGTATGCCGACGACGGCGCCGCCATTTTTCATGGCCCCGCCACCTGCCGGGCCATCCGAGTTCCAGCATGTCCACCCTCCAGCTTCTGAAGAGCCGCTTCCGCTTCACCTTCTGGCCGACCGTCTTCACCATTCCGGTGATCCTGCTGACGCTCTGGCTCGGCACCTGGCAGGTCCAGCGGCTGGCCTGGAAGACGGCACTGATCGCGGGCCGCGAGGCCGCACTCTCGGCCCCGCCGGTCCCGGTGCCGGAAACGCTCGACGCCGCGCGGACGCTCGATTTCCATCGGGTAGCGGGCGATGGCGTGTTCCTCAACGACAAGGAACTCTATATCGGCGCCTTCTCGACGCGCGACGTCGAGGGCTACCAGGTCGTGACGCCGTTCCGCCTCGATAGCGGCAAGATCCTGCTGGTCAACCGCGGCTGGGTGCCCGAGGCGCGCAAGGATCCGGCCAGCCGGGCCGACGGGCAGATCCAGGGGCCGACGACCATGGACGGCATCCTGCGCATCCCGGTCGTGCCCAAGAGCATGTTCAGCAGCCTGGTGCCGACGCCGGTGAACCGGCCGAACGAGAATTTCTGGTTCTATGTCGACGTGCCCGGCATGGTCGCCAAGGGCGGGCTGGATCCGGCCCAGGTGCTGCCGTTCTACGCCGAGGCCGGGCCGGCCAAGAATCCAGGCGGCTTTCCCGTCGGCGGCCAGACTCGCATCTCGCTGCCGAACGACCATCTGCAATATGCCATCACCTGGTACAGTTTCGCGGTCATCCTGGCCGCGATCTATCTGATCTACCACTATCGCAAGCCCGGCACCGCGCCGGACCAGCCTCGAGGTCCTACCCGATGACGCCCTATCAGCAACTCGAATCCCGTTTCGCCCGTCGCGGCACGCTTCAGGAAGCCCTCGCCGTCCTGGGCTGGGACCATAGCGCTATGATGCCGACGGGCGGCGCCAAGGCGCGCGGCGAGCAGATCTCGACGCTGGAGGTCATGGCCCACGAGATCCTGACCGCAGCCGAGTTGCCGGACCTGTTCGACGGGGCGCAGGGCCAGAACGAGCTCGACCCGTGGCAGCGCGCCAACCTCAAGGAAATGCGGCGTGACTGGCTGCATGCGACGGCGGTGCCCGGTACCCTGGTCGAGGCGCTGTCCAAGGCCAGCCTGGAATGCGAGATGCTGTGGCGCGAGGCCCGTCCGGCCAATGATTTCGCCCGGGTCCTGCCCAAGCTCGAAACCGTGCTGAAGCTGACGCGCGAGGTCGCGGCGGCCAAGGCGGCAAAGCTTGGCAAACCGCTCTACGATTCGCTGCTCGACGCCTACGAGCCCGACGGGTCCGCCGCCGAGATCGACCGGCAGTTCGCGGCCCTGTCGGCCTTTCTGCCGGGCGCCATCGGTGCGGCGATCGACCGGCAGAAGGCCCGGCCGGCCCCCTTGCAGCCGGAGGGTCCGTTCCCGATCGAGCGGCAGAAGCAGGTCGGCCTGAAGTTCATGGCGGCGCTGGGCTTCGATTTCGACCATGGAAGGCTCGACGTCTCGGCCCATCCGTTCTGCGGTGGCACGCCGGACGACGTGCGCATCACCACACGCTACCGCGAGGATGATTTCGCCCGTGCCATGATGGGCGTGCTGCACGAGACCGGCCACGCGCTCTACGAGCGCGGCCTGCCGGCCGATTGGCGGCGCCAGCCGGTCGGGCGCGCCCGCGGCATGAGCCTGCATGAAAGCCAGTCCCTGCTGATGGAGATGCAGGCCTGCCGCTCACGCGAATTCATCGAATTCGCGGCACCGCTGTTGCGCGACACGTTCGGCGGGTCGGGGCCGGCCTGGGATGCCGACAACCTCTATCGCCTGAACACCCGCGTTTCGCGCAGCCTGATCCGGGTCGATGCCGACGAGGCGACCTATCCGGCCCATGTCATCCTGCGCTACCGGCTGGAGCGCGCGATGATCGAGGACCGGCTGCAGCTGGCCGACCTGCCCGGCGCCTGGAACGACGGTATGCGCGAGCTGGTCGGCATCGTGCCGTCGGACGATCGCGACGGCTGCCTGCAGGACATCCACTGGTATGCCGGCCTGTGGGGCTATTTCCCGACCTATACGCTGGGTGCGATGACCGCGGCCCAGCTGTTCCAGGCGGCGACGGCGCAGGACAGCTCGATCCGCGCCGGCCTGTCCAAGGGCGATTTCACTCCGCTGCTGCGCTGGTTGCGCGAGAATATCCACACCCGCGCCTCGTCGGTCTCGGCCTCCGAACTGCTGACCGATGCGACCGGCAAGCCGCTCGACACGGACGCGTTCCAGCGGCATCTGCAGAACCGCTACCTCGCCGACTGACGAGGACGGGCTTGAAGTTCTCCGCGTCAATTTTCATATTAAAAACGACAATTGACGCGGAGGCTGAAATGGCGCTGCCGAAACTGCGCGAGATGCCCACGGCGGAAGCCCTGGAGATCCAGCAGGTCGTCGGTCTGCTCGGTGGCAGCCGCGCGCTCCGGCAGTCGCCGACCAGCACGATGGACGCCCATCGCATGTTGCTGGGCGGCCTGCCCCAGGCTGCCTTGCGCCACCTGCTGGGCAAGCTGGTCGTACTCGCCAAGACCGAATCCATCGAAAAAGCCGTGGGCATGAGCCTGCGCACCTTCCAGCGGCTGAAGGACTCGCCGGAAAAACATCTGAGCGTGGAGCAAAGCGGGCGGACCTGGAAGTTCGCCGGTATCCTGGCCAAGGCGACGGCAGTGTTGGGCTCGCAGCAGGAGGCTGAAATGTGGCTGGAGCAGCCCGCGGTCGGCCTCAACCAGGAGCGTCCGATCGACCTGCTGCAGACGCCGGCGGGGGCGGAACTGGTCGAGACCTTCCTGCGCCGCCTCGAGTACGGCGTCTACGCTTGACGCCGCTGCCGTCGCCGTTTGGCGGTACTGAAGTGGTCGCCTGGCGGCTCGACCACGCGAAATTCGCGGCCACCTGGGACAGCGGCGAAGGTGCCTACCAACTGGGCGGCCGTTGGAATAGCCGGGGGATCCGGGCGGTCTATTGCTCGATCGACCCCTCGACTGCGCTTCTGGAGGTTGCCGTACACAAGGGTTTCCGGACGCTCGACACGGTCCCGCATAGCCTGACGTCGCTGGTTGTCTCCGACCCTGCGACGGTTCACGTCGTCGATCCGGCCGACGTGCCCAACCCGAACTGGCTGCGGCCCGGCATCCCCAGCGCTGGCCAGCAGCAATTCGGCGATGCATTGCTCGCCGCCCACCGGTTCGTGGTGATCCCCAGCGCCGTCTCGACCCACAGCTGGAACCTGATCTTCGATCGTACCGTCGCGGCCGGCGCCTATGCCAGGCGCTCCCAGGAGGCGTTCGCGCTCGACACGCGGCTGCACCCGCCAGTCGGATGAGCGGCGCGCCCCTGCAGCGCAGGCGATGCTGCAATGCACAATTATTGCTCGTGAAAACGATGCGCAGCCCGATATGATCCTGTGCATCGGCGCCGATTTGCTCCTCAGCTTGCGGGCGCCTTACAAATACGGCTAAAGCGGGGGTGGACCTCGTAATGGGACCGCCCGGCTTGTCGCCGCGGCGGTTTTGTCTTTTCCGGAGGTTGCGGCATCTCATGAGCAACGGCGCGATGATCACGCTCGACGCGCTCGCCAAGCGGTTCCAGGGACCTGCAGGCCTGGTGACGGCGATCGACGACGTGTCGCTGACCATTGCCGAAGGCGAGATCTTCGGCGTGATCGGCCGCTCCGGCGCCGGCAAGTCGACCTTGCTGCGCGCGATCAACTTGCTGGAACGGCCGGACAGCGGCCGCGTGCTGGTCGGCGGCGTCGATCTGATGGGCCTGGCGCCTGATGCGCTCAGGCTCGAGCGCCGACGCATCGGCATGATCTTCCAGCATTTCAACCTGCTGTCCCGGCGCAGCGTGTTCGACAATGTCGCCCTGCCGCTCGAATTGGCCGGCCTGTCGAAGGGTGAGATCCGCGCGCGGGTCCTGCCGCTCCTGGAGCTGGTCGGGCTTTCCGACAAGGCGGGCCAGGTGCCGGCCAAGCTGTCGGGCGGCCAGAAGCAGCGCGTCGGCATCGCCCGCGCGCTCGCGGCCGAACCCAAGATCCTGCTGTCCGACGAGGCCACCTCCGCGCTCGACCCGCAGACCACCCGATCGATCCTCCGCCTGCTCAAGGACATCAACCAGCGGCTTGGCCTGACCATCGTGCTGATCACCCACGAGATGTCGGTGGTGCGCGAGATCTGCGACCGGGTCGCGGTCATGGAGACGGGGCGCATCGTCGAGCTGGGCTCGACCTTCGACGTGCTCACCCGGCCGACCCATCCGCTGGCCCGGGAAATCGCGCGCGGGCTGGAGCCGGAATTGAAGCTCGACCAGCTGTTCGGCGACCGGTTCTCGGCCCTGCCCGTGCCGGGCGGCAGCACGCTGCTGCGTGTCGCCTTCAGCGGGCCCCATGCCGAATCGCCTGTCATCGCCGAGTTGGTGCGACGCTTCAACGTCGACCTCAACATCCTGTCGGGCACGATCGACCATATCCAGGGCCGGCCCTACGGCGTGATGAAGGTCGAGGTCACCGGCGCGGTCGACCCGGTCATCGGCCATCTGAAATCCCTCGAACTCGGTGTGGAGGTGCTGGGCTATGTCCGAAGCGCTCTTAGAACAGCTCTTTGACAGTCTGACCGACACGCTGCTGATGGTCGGTACCGCCTCGCTGGTGGCGCTGCTGCTCGGCACCATCCTGGGGCTCGTGCTGTTCGCGACCACCGAGCGAGGGCTGTGGCGCCAACCGGCGACCAATCGCGTGCTGGGCGCCCTGGTCAATGCCACCCGCTCGACCCCGTTCATCATCCTGATGGTCGCGATCATCCCGTTCACTCGGCTGATCGCCGGCACCTCGATCGGAACCGGGGCGGCGATCGTGCCGCTGGCGGTCGCGGCCGTGCCGTTCTTCGCCCGTCTGGTCGAGTCGGCCCTGCGCGAGGTCGATCGCGGCCTGATCGAGGCCGCCCAGGCGATGGGCGCCACGCCCCGGCAGATCCTGGCCAAGGTGCTGCTGCCCGAAGCGCTGCCGGCACTGCTGCGCGGCCTGACGCTGACCATCATCAGCCTGATCGGCTATTCCGCCATGGCGGGCGCGGTCGGCGGCGGCGGGCTGGGCGATCTCGGCATCCGGTACGGTTACCAGCGCTTCAACCCGACGGTCATGCTGGCCGTGGTCGCGGTGCTGATCATCCTCGTGCAGCTGGTGCAGAGCCTGGGCGATCTCGCGGCCCGGCGCCTGCAGAAAAAGTAAGGAGATTTCCGCGATGAAGCTCACGTTCCTGGCAGCCGCATTGGCAGCACTGCTCTCGACCGCGGCCACGGCCGAAACCATCAAGATCGGCGTGACCGGTGGACCGCATGCCGAGATCATGGAGGCCGTGAAGGCCGAGGCGGCCAAGTCGGGCCTCGACCTCAAGATCGTCGAGTTCTCCGACTATATCCAGCCGAACGCGGCTCTCGCCCAAGGCGATCTCGACGCCAATTCGTACCAGCATCAGCCGTTCCTCGATCAGCAGATCGCCGATCGCGGCTACAAGATCGTTTCGGTCGCAAAGACCGTCGTGTTCCCGATGGGCATTTACTCCAAGAAGGTCAAGAGCCTGGCCGACCTGCCTAACGGTGCGCAGATCGGCATCCCGAACGACCCGACGAATGGCGGCCGTGCGCTGCTGCTGCTGCAGAATGCCGGCGTGTTCAAGCTCGACCCGTCGAAGGGGCTGAAGTCGACGCCGCTCGACATCGTTGCCAATCCAAAGAAGGTGAAGATCGTCGAAATCGAGGCGCCGCAGCTGCCGCGCACGCTCGACGATCTGTCCGCATCGGCGATCAACACGAACTATGCGATCACGGCGGGCCTGACCCCGTCCAGGGATGCGATCATCCTGGACGGCGCCGATTCGGCCTACGTCAACGTGCTGGCGGTGCAGATCAAGGACAAGGACAAGCCCTGGGTGCAGAAGCTGATCGCCGCCTACCATTCCGGCGCGGTCAAGGCCTTCATCGACCAGAAGTATCAGAAGGCGGCCATTCCCGCCTGGTAACGCAGGTCCGCCAACGGTCTGGTCGGTTGCGGCGAGGTGTGGTGAACGGTAGGATTTCATCACACCCCGTTTTCGTTTGGAACCCTGCCTTTGCGCTATATCAGCACTCGCCAGACCGCCGGCACGCCGACGCTCGGCTTCGAAGACGTCCTGATCGCCGGCTTGGCGCCGGATGGCGGCCTCTACGTGCCGACCGAAATCCCCGTGTTCTCGGCAGCGGAGATCCGCCGGTTCCGGTCGCTGCGTTATCCGGAACTGGCGGCCGAGATCCTGACGCCCTTCGTCGGCGACGCGTTCCATCGCGACGAGTTGCTGGGCATCCTCGAGGACGCCTATGCCGGCTTCGACCATCGGGCAGTGGCGCCCTTGAAGCAGCTGGGCCAGGCCGAGTTCCTGCTCGAGCTGTTCCACGGGCCGACGATCGCGTTCAAGGATTACGCGCTGCAGGTGCTGGGCCGCCTGTTCGATGCCGTGCTGGCGCGGCGCGGCGAGCGGGCGACCATCGTCGGCGCCACCTCGGGCGACACCGGCTCGGCCGCCATCGAGGCCTGCCGGGATCGCGACAATCTCGACATCTTCATCCTCTATCCCCACGGCCGCACCTCCGCAGTCCAGCGGCGCCAGATGACCACGGTCCAGGCGCCGAACGTGCGGACGCTCGCGGTCGAGGGCAGCTTCGACGATTGCCAGGACCTGGTGAAGGCGATGTTCGCCGACGTGCCGTTCCGCGAGCGGCACCGGCTGTCGGCGGTAAATTCGATCAACTGGGCGCGCATCGCCGCCCAGGTCGTCTATTACTTCGCCGCCGCCGTGGCGCTGGGCGCACCCGACGTGCCGATCTCGTTCGCGGTGCCGACCGGCAATTTCGGCAACGTCTATGCCGGCCATATCGCCCGCAAGATGGGCCTGCCGATCGCGGAGCTTGTCATCGGCACGAACCGCAATGATATCCTCTATCGCTTCATCGAAACGGGCGAGATGCGCATCAGTTCGGTCGAACCGAGCCTCAGCCCCAGCATGGACATCCAGGTGTCGAGCAATTTCGAACGGCTGCTGTTCGAGGTTTCCGGCCGCGACGGCGCGGCGCTGGCCGATGCCATGGCCGCCTTCCGCAGGACCGGCAATCTGCCGGCCAGCCCCGAGACCTGGGCCGCGACCCGCGAACTCATCCGCGCCCATCGGGTCGGCGACGACGAGACGCGCGCCATGATCGCCCAGATCCATCGCGAGACCGGCGAGTTGCTCGATCCCCACAGTGCCATTGCCGTTGCCGCCTCGCGCGCCAAGGGATTGCGGGACGGCACGCCGCGCGTGGCACTTGCCTGCGCGCATCCGGCCAAGTTCCCCGACGTGGTCGATGAGGCGACCGGGCTCTATCCGGCACTGCCGGCCCATCTGGCCGACCTCATGACCCGGACGGAGCGCGAGACGCCGATCGCGAACGATCTGGCCGCCATCGAGGCCTATGTCGCCGCCAACGTCACCGGCGCCGACGAGGCCCGGGCATGAGCGCCAGGATCACCACGCTCGCCAATGGCCTGCGTATCGTGTCCGAGGACATGCCCTGGGTCGAAACGGTGTCGCTGGGCGTCTGGGTCGACGTTGGCACGCGCAACGAGCCGGCCGAGATCAACGGCGTCGCTCATCTCCTGGAGCATATGGCGTTCAAGGGCACGGAGCGGCGCTCGGCCCGGGCCATCGCCGAGGAGATCGAGAACGTCGGCGGTCATCTGAACGCCTATACCTCGCGCGAGCAGACCGCCTTCTACGCCAAGGTGCTGAAGGAGGACGTGCCGCTGGGCGTCGATATCCTGTCGGACATCCTGCAGCATTCGACCTTCGATGCGGACGAGCTGGAGCGCGAGCGCACGGTCATCATCCAGGAGATCGGCCAGGCGGCGGACACGCCCGACGACGTGATCTTCGACAAGTTCCAGGAACGGGCCTATCCCGACCAGTCCATGGGTCGGCCGGTGCTGGGCGAGGCGGAGATCATCAAGACGATCGGCCGCGACGCGGTCGCCGGCTACATGAACCGGCATTATGCCGCCGACCGCATGGTGCTGTCGGCGGCCGGCGCCGTCGATCACGACCGGCTGGTGGCACTCGCCGGCGAGGCTTTCACGGCACTGCCGGCCTATCGGGGCGAGGCGGTCGAGGGCGCACGTTACCAGGGCGGCGACCTGCGCGAGGAGAAGGACCTGGAGCAGGTCCACCTGGTGCTGGGCTTTCCGGGCGTCTCCTACACCGACGACGACTATTACGTCGCCTCCACCTTGTCGACGGTGCTCGGCGGCGGCATGTCCTCGCGCCTGTTCCAGGAGATCCGCGAAAAGCGCGGCCTCGTCTACACGGTCTATTCCTTCGCCTCGTCCTACGCCGACGGTGGGATCTTCGGCGTCTATGCCGGCACCGGCGAGGACGAGGTCGGGGAACTGATGCCGGTGCTGTGCGACGAGATCGTCAAGTCGACCGCGACCCTGACCGAGGAGGAAGTCGCCCGCGCCCGTGCACAGCTGAAGGCCAGCATCCTGATGGGCCTGGAAAGCACGTCGGCGCGCTGCGAGCATGTAGCAAGCCAGCTGCTGATCTATGGCCGGCCGATCGAGACCCAGGAGCTGGTGCGCAAGATCGACGAGGTCGACCTGGACGCGGTGCAACGCCTGGCGCGACGCATCTTCGCCGGCGCACCCACCTTCACCGCGCTGGGGCCGATCGCCAAGGTCGAGAGCTTCGACCGGATCGTCGATCGTCTCAAGGCATGAGCGAGCGGGCGATGGCCTTCTGCAGCGGCCTCCGTCGCCCTCGGGTGGCGGGCTGACATGCCGGACGTGCCGCGCCTCGCCGGCTTCTTCGCGGTGCAGCCGCCGTCGGTGCGGCTCGATGGCGGGCGGGTCCATCTCCGGCCGCCCGACCGGGCCGACTGGGTCGCCTGGAGCGAGCTGCGTGCCGCCTCCCGTGCGTTCCTGCAGCCCTGGGAACCAGCCTGGACCGACGATGCGGTCGGCAAGGCCGCGTTCCGCCGCCGGCTCGCGCGCTATGCGCTCGACTGGCGCGACGACGAGGGCTACGCCTTCTTCGTGTTCGACAATGTCGATGGCGAGCTCGTGGGCGGTATCGGCTTGTCGAACGTGCGCCGTGGCGTGGCGGAGACGGCGAGCCTCGGCTATTGGACCGGCCAGCGCTTCGCGCGCAAGGGCTACATGACCGAGGCGCTGCGGCTCATGATGGTCTTCACGTTCGAGCGGCTGCGCCTGCACCGGATCGAGGCAGCCTGCCTGCCGACCAATGCGCCCAGCCGCGGCCTGCTGACCAAGTCCGGCTTCCGCGAAGAAGGCTATGCGCGGAAATACCTGTGCATCGATGGCGTCTGGCAAGACCATGTGCTCTATGCCCAATTGCGCGAGGAATGGCGCGCGGGCCGCCTGCCGACCGGCGGCATCGAGGCCTGAGGGCGATCCGACCGCTGCACCTCGGCGACGGTCCGGTGACGGCGCGTCAGTCCGGGGTGTTGGTCGCGATCAGCGGCACGCCCGCCTTGGCGAGCGTGACAGCCAGCGTCGACGAGGCGACGTTCTTGACGATCAGCCGGCAGCGCCGGGGCAGCAGCGTCTTGAGCAGCCGGGTGACGGGCACGGTGGCATTGTCGCCCAGCAGCCGGGCTTCGATCGTCACCAGCGGGGCGGTTATCGGCAGATGAGCGATGAACGCCGGGTCGGTCGTCGGCAGTTCGAACGCGACGGCTCGGAACAGCGACGAAACCATCATGGTGACGTCGGTCAGCCGTGCCCGCGCCGTGTCGCGGCCCAGCTCCCGGATCTCCACGACCAACCGCTTCTTGCCCGGGCCGCCCAACGTACGGGCGACTTGCAGCCAATGCTCCGCGTCGCGGCGGTGCGTGAGCGTGGCCAGGCGCACCGGCGTCAGGATCAGGTCGGTGCGGTCCTGCTTCAATTCGGCGAGGACCCGTTCCGCGGCTCCGGTCAGCAGCAGCAATTCGGTCTGCGGCACATATTCTGAGCGGCCGAGCGCCAGCAGGGTCGATTGCGCATCCTCGATATCGGCCGGCAGGCGCGTCAGCACGATCGGTGCGGCGTGGTTCGTATCGGTCCTGACGATCTGAAACCAGACTTCGGCCGTCGTCAGCTTCGCGCGCATCGCCTTGATCGCGGCGTCTTCCAACCGCTTGCGCTCGCGCGTCAGCCGGGCCTCCAGCGCATTGACGATGGCGTTTTCCGGCATCATGTCGTCGGCGTCGACCTGGATCGTGGTGGCGAAGCTGGTGACGTCGGTCCCGGCCATTTCCGGGAATTCGCCGACCAGCTTTTCCCGGATCTCGTTGCCGATCGTGCGCGCTTTGAACTGCGCTTCCGATTCGTCGAGTTCGGCAAAACAGACGAGGAATCCGTCGTCGGCCGTACGGCTGAACACGTCCGTGTCGCCCAGATGCTTGCGCAGGATGTTTTCGGCGGCCTGGAACGACCGGTCCGCAACGGCCGGCCAGCGATCGCCGAGGGCGGCTCGCACCTCGGCCAGCCCGACGAGCTGGACCTTGCCGGCGACGACGGTGCCCGATTTGCCGACCCCCTGCAGCGCTTTGCGCACCGCCTGCTCGAAGCTCTTGTCGACCGGCATGTCGGCGCGCTGGGTCACCATCATCACGCGATAGGGGCGACCGTCCGGCTGCGGGATGGTCGTCACCACGATCTCGCCTGGCAGCAGGTCGCCCTTGCGATGACGCAGCCGAACCGACATGCGGCAGGTCATCTCGTCGCCGGTCGCCAATTGACGCTCGACCGTCGGCCGCTCCGCCGGGTCGATGATCTCGGTGTACGGCTTGCCGATCAGATCGAACACGCTCCAGCCGAACTGTCGGGTGACGGCAGTATTCACCATGGCGAAACGGCCGTGGTCGTCGATCACGCCCAAGGCCTGATCGAGCACGCCGAAGACCGAGGCCAGCAGGCGCTGTGTCGTCTCGCGCTCGCTCTCGGCCCGCTTGCGGGCGGTGACGTCGCGTCCCATGCGGACGAAATGGGTGATGACCCCGGCGGGGGACAGGATGGCGATGGTGCTGACTTCCATCCAGTGCGGCTTCCCCGCCTTGGACGTCGCCAGCGCCTCGATCTGGATCGGCTGGCCGGATTGGGCGGCGTCGCGCAATTGCGCGATCAGGCCCGGCAGGGATTCGGCCGGATAGAGAATGCCCAGGCGCTGTCCGATCAGGTCGCGGGCGGTATAGCCGGAGGAGCTTTCGACCGCGTCGTTGGCGTGCAGGATCATCGGCCCGCCTGGCACGTTCAAGTCCGCGTCGGTAATGAGGATCGTCTCTTTCGCTTTCCCGACGAAAGCCTGGAGAATCGATAGAAGCTCTTTGTCCGGCAAGGCTTTGTCAGCCATTTCGATTCTTTCGGACCACGGCGAGAATTCCGGTCGGCAGGAACGGTGAGTGCTGCGGCAATCTGCCGCTCATGCCGCCAACTGCTTCTGAGAATAGGCGTTCCGTCCCTCAGCGCAAGGCTGTCGTTACCCTCGCGCTCGCCTCAGGCGTGTCCGGCCTCGGTCGACAGCATGCGGGCATCGATACCCAGGCGGCCGATGGCGCGGTCCCATTTGGTATCGTGCACCTGGTCGAACACGATGGTTTCGTCGGCCGGCGCGTGGAGCCAGCTGTTCGCCTGGATCTCGATGTCGAGCTGGCCGGGCCCCCAGCCGGCATAGCCCAGTGCCAGCAAGGTCTGGCGCGGACCGCTGCCCTTGCCGATGGCGCGCAGGATGTCGAGCGTCGCGGTCAGGGCCAGATCGTGACCCACGACCAGGGTGCCTTCCTCGACATAGTCGCAGCTGTGCAGCACGAAGCCGCGCGCGGTCTCGACCGGGCCGCCGAAATGCACCTTGGTCGGTTCCAGTTCGCTTTCGGTATCGACCGACAGATGCTCCATCAGTTCGGGCACGGTCAGGCTGTCGAGCGTCTTGTTGACGACCAGGCCCATGGCGCCGTCGGGCGTGTGCGCGCAGATGTAGATGACCGAGCGGTGGAAGCGGATGTCGCGCATCTGCGGCATGGCGATCAGCAACTGCCCGGTCAGGTAGCCGGACCCGGGCGCTTCGGAGCCGGTCGGTATGGTCGTCGAAGGGATCGTCGCGCGTCGCATGTTTCACAGATAGCGCTGCACCCGGTCGCCCGCAAGCGGCAACGCCCGGCACGGGCTGGTCGCGACAAGTTGAACCTGGACTTGGGCGCCGTTGCGGTACAAGAAGATCATCATGTTCCCAAGGTCCTGGCTGCTCCGGCTCGCCGCTCTCCTCGCTCTCTGCCCGCTTGCTCACGGCCAGGCCCGTGCCGAGGACTACGCCTCCGACTGGGCGCGCACCGAGCAGGGCGCCGTCCGCCTCGTCGTAGCGCCGACCAGGGACGGTGCGCTGCGCCTGGGCCTGGCATTCCGGCTCGAACCGCACTGGAAGATCTACTGGCGCTCGCCGGGCGATGCCGGCCTGCCGCCGACGGCCGATTGGACCGGGACGGAAAACGCGGAGGTCGGTGAGTTCGCCTGGCCGGTGCCGGAGCGGTTCGAGCTGTCCGGCCTCGAAACCTTCGGCTACGAAGGCGAGGTGGTGCTGCCGGTAGCGGTCGCCGTGCCCCATCCGGGCGAGCCGGTCCATCTGAGCGCCGCCGTCGATTTCCTGACCTGCCGCGAGCTGTGCGTCCCGAACAACGTGACGCTCGACCTGACCGTGCCCGCGGGGCTTGAAGGACCGGGGCCCTATGGCGAGTTGATCGACCAGTTCCAGGCCCGCGTTCCGGGCGACGGCAGCACGGGCGGGCTGACGCTCGAAGCAGCCTCGGCCGGGGGCACGGGCAAAGCGGCGCGGCTCGATCTCACGCTGCGGACGACGCCCCCCATGGGCCAGCCCGACGCGATCGTCGAGGGCGCGTCACCGGTCGTGTTCGGGCCGCCGACCATGGCGGCCGGCGGGTTGGAGACCCATCTGGTGCTGTCGGCGCTCGACGGCGCCGATGGGTTGGCGAAGCTGGTCGGCGCCCCGCTGACCATCACGGTGATCGACCGGTCGGCACCGGCCGATGCGCCCCGCGCAGCGACCGTCACCCTGGTCGTGGCGCCCCTCGCCGACGGCGGCAGCGCGGCCGATCTGTTGGCGGTGATGGCGGTGGCGGTGCTCGGCGGCTTCATCCTGAACTTCATGCCCTGCGTCCTGCCGGTGCTGTCGATCAAGCTGCTGGCACTGGTCGGCGAGGCGGGGCAGGGGCGGCAGCGGGCGCGGGCGAGCTTCCTCGCGACGGCGGTGGGCATTCTGTCGTCGTTCCTGGTCATGGCGGCGGCGCTCGTCACGGCCAAATCGGCCGGCCTGTCGATCGGCTGGGGCGTGCAGTTTCAGGAACCGGTCTTCCTGGCGGCGCTCGCAGCCCTCGTCACCCTGTTTGCCTGCAACCTGATGGGCTGGTTCGAGATCCAGCTGCCCTGGTGGCTGGCCGGACGGCTGCAGGGCGGCGGATCCTCGCTCGCCGGCAGCTTCTTGTCGGGCGCCTTCGCTACCTTGCTGGCGACGCCCTGTTCGGCGCCCTTCCTCGGCACGGCGGTGGGCTTCGCGCTGGCCGGCGGACCGGCCGACATCTTCCTGATCTTCGCCTGCCTGGGCATCGGCCTGGCGCTGCCCTATCTGGTCGTGGCCGCACTACCGGCGCTCGCCCGCTTCCTGCCGCGACCGGGCTCGTGGATGGTGACCTTGCGCCGGATCCTGGGCCTGCTGCTGGCCGGCACGGCGGTGTGGCTGGTCTGGGTGCTGCGCGAGCAGGCGGGCACCGTCGCGGCCGGCGCCGTCGCGGTTCTCGGCATCGCGGCGACGGCCGCGCTGGCTTTCGGCCATCGGGTTCCCCGCCTCGGCCGCGGGTTCGCGCCGGTTTCCGCCATCCTGCTGCTCGGGATGCTGGCGCCGCCCGCCTTCCTGGCCCGGACCGGGGACGCGGCCGCGCTCGGCGCCGGCTGGGCGCGCTTCGACCAGGCCGCGATCGCGCCGGCGGTCGCCAAGGGGCAGGTCGTGTTCGTCGACGTGACGGCGAGCTGGTGCCTGACCTGCCAGGTCAACGAGCGGCTGGTGCTGGACAAGCCCGACGTAAAGGCTTCGCTCGGTGCGGCCGGCGTGGTCGCCATGCGCGCTGACTGGACCCGACCCGACCCGGCGATCACCGATTTCCTGAAGCATTATGGCCGCTACGGCATTCCGTTCAACGTGGTCTATGGTCCGGGTGCGCCGGACGGCCTGCCCTTGTCGGAAGTCCTGACCAGCACCGCGGTCGAAGCGGCGCTCGCGAAGGCGAAGGGCGTCGCCAAATCCTGAGAGCGTGATTTTGTCGTCCGGCGCGGCTATGGTCGCGGCCGAGCATTTTCATTCCCCCATCCCAAACGAACAAGGACCCGCGAGCCATGATCAAGGTCGGTGAGAAGATCCCGTCGGTGAAGCTGAAGCACATGACCGCCGACGGCCCGAAAGAGGCGCTGTCGGACGAGCTGTTCGCCGGCAAGAAAGCCGTGCTGTTCGCCCTGCCGGGCGCGTTCACGCCGACCTGCTCGGCCAAGCACGTACCCGGTTTCGTGAATAGTTTCGATGCGCTGAAGGCCAAGGGCGTCGAACTGATCGCCTGCCTGTCGGTCAATGACGCGTTCGTCATGGGTGCCTGGGGCAAGGACCAGAAGGCCGAGGACAAGGTCCTGATGCTGGCCGACGGCAATGCCGATTTCACCAAGGCGGTCGGGCTCGATGCCGATTTCACCGGCTATGGCATGGGCACCCGCTCGCAGCGCTATGCCATGCTGCTCGAAGACGGCGTGGTGAAAGTACTGAACGTCGAGAAGCCGGGCGCGTTCGAGGTCTCGACCGCCGAGACCATCCTGGCGGCACTCTAAGACGGTTCATCCCGCCATTCCCGCGCAAGCGGGAATGGCGGGTGTCAGAGGGCGGCCTTCGCCAGTGCCGCGGCGCGCGCTTCGACCACGCCCAGGCGGGCGAGCGCGTCGGCCCGTTCGTTCTCCGGATGGCCGGCATGGCCCTTGACCCAGATCCATTCGATCTGGTGGCCTTTCAGCGCCTCTTCCAGCGCCAGCCACAGGTCGATGTTCTTGACCGGCTTCTTGTCGGCGGTCTTCCAGCCGTTGCGTTTCCAGCCGTGGATGAAGCGCGTGATGCCGTCCTTCAGGTACTGGCTGTCCGTATGAAGCTTGACCAGGGCCGGGCGCTTCAGCGCGCTCAGCGCCTGCACCGCGGCCGTCATCTCCATCCGGTTGTTGGTCGTCGGCATCTCGCCGCCGTGCAGTTCCTTTTCGGTCTCGCCATAGCGTAGGATGGCACCCCAGCCGCCGGGTCCCGGGTTGCCGCTGCACGCCCCGTCGGTGAAGATCTCGATGGTCGGCAATTCGCTAGAGTCCATAGTCTTCCGCGTGGCTGATGGTGCGGTGGAACCGCAATTTCTGCAGGTATTCGCGCGGGTCCTTGGGCCGGACCAGGGCGCCCGGCTGCTGATTGAGCCAGTCATAGAGCCTCGTCAGCAAAAAGCGAAGCGCGCTGCCGCGGGCGAGGATCGGCAATGCGTGGCGTTCGGCGTCGCTCAAGGGCCGGCGCGCCTGATAGGCCTGAACCAGGGCCGCGGCCTTGGCCGGGTTGAACCGGGCCTCGTCGTCGAAGCTCCAGGCGTTGAGGCAGATCGCCAAGTCGTAGGCCAGGAACTCGGTGCAGGCGAAATAGAAATCGATGACCCCCGACACCGTCTCGTCGCGAAAGAACACGTTGTCGGGGAACAGGTCGGCATGGCAGACGCCGGTCGGCAGGTCCTGGGGCCAGGCGGCCTCGATCGCAGCCAGCTCGTCGGCCAGTTCCTGGGCGAGGCCAGGTGCCACCTCGTCGGCCCGCTCGCGCGTCGCCTCGACCAGGCGCCGCCAGCCGGGCAGCGACAGGTCGTTTGGCCGCCGCATCGGGAAGTCGGCGCCGGCCAGGTGGAACCGTGCCAGCGCATCGCCGATGCCGGTGCAGTGGAACGGCTCGACCGTGCGCGGCCACAGCCCTTCGAGGAAGCTGATGAGCACGGCCGGGCGGCCGCACAGGCGGCGCAAGGCGACCCCGTCGCGCGCCTTGATCGGCGTCGGGCAGACGAAGCCGCGGGCAGCCAGATGCTCCATCAGGCCCAGGAAGAACGGCAGGTCCGCCTCCTTCACCCGCTTCTCGTACAGCGTCAGGATGAAGCTCGCCTGCTCGGTCTGGATCAGGTAGTTGGAATTTTCCACCCCCTCCGCGATGCCTTTGCAGGACAGGACCGCGCCCAGGTCATATTCGGCGACGAATTGGGTGAGTTCCCCGTCGGAGACATCGGTATAGACGGCCATCGTGCGCGCGGGGCTCCAGAACGGGTCGCCGGATCGGGTCCGGGTGAGGGGCGCCATTCAACGGCATCAAGGGCCTGGTGAACAAGGGCTATCCGGTGGTACCAGCCGGTGGACTTGTGCGGACCGGCGCCGCCCCCTACAATCCCGCCCGTTCTCCAGGGTGCGTCTCGCACCGTCCGGCTGCGTCCCAACGACGGCCCAACGCGATCTAGGTCATCCATGCCCGTTCAGTCTTCCTTCCGTCGCACGCTCCGGCGTCGCATGGCGCCCCTCGCGCTGATCCTCGCCGTCGGCGGCGCGCTTTCCGGCTGCAGCTGGTTCAAGGGAACCTATGACGATGGCAAATGCCCCGTCGTCGGCATTCCCGACGATCTGGCGACCGTCTCGCATTTCCGCGGCCAGGGTACCGATTTCGCCAGCCTGGCGGTCTCCGCGCGGCTCAGCGACCTCAAGGGCGACTGCTCGTTCGACAAGGAAGGCATCACGGTCAGTATGAACGTTTCGCTGGTCGCCCACGCCGGGCCGGCGATGACCGATCGCAATGCCGACTTCGCCTATTTCGTGGCGATCCTCGATCCGGCCGGCACGATCGTCGCCAAGAAGGTCTTCCCGGCCCCGATCGCGTTCGCCGCCGGCCAGCAGAGCCGCGGTTCGGTCGAAACCATCGACCAGCGCATCCCGCTCAAAGACTATCACCAGGCCGGCAAATATCGGGTCGAGGTCGGCTTCCAGCTGAGCCAGGAAGAGCTGTCGTACAATCGCGGCGGCCACTGATCCCGCCTGGGGTTCAGCCCGTCTCCTGATCGTCCGCTTGCGGCTTCGTGGCGCCGAAGCCGCGTCGCCGGGCCGCGCGCCGGGCACCGCCGGCCCACCGCTTCAGGCGCCGACGGATGCTGAGCCCGTCGAGCGGATCGCGCTCCGGCTCCAGCACGACGCCGATTTCGGTGATCCGATCGCCATCGAGCGTGCGGACGATCAGGTCGACCAGCCCCAGATGCACCCGGTCGCCGATCGCCGGACGCCGGCCCAGGCGCTGGCGCAGGAACGTGCCCACGGGCTTGGCACGGTCGCCGAGCGTGGCCGGCAGGCCGTAGAGGTCGACGAAGGTCGCCATCGGCACGCTGGGATCGAGCACGAAATCGCCGAGCGCCGATTCGGCGAGCGGCCCGCTCCGCTCCGCGAACAGGCGATCCAGCATGGCGGTCGTCTCGGGCGGGGTCAGCGCCAGCACCACGTCGTTCGGCTGCAACCGGTCGAGCTGGGCGCGGTTCATCACGACGCCGTCGCGGAGCACCGCGATCAGCCGGGTGCGGCGCGGCAGGGGCAGTTGCTCGAACGAGCGATCGAGCGCGGGCGCCCCGGTCGGCACGCGATAGGCCGAGATCTCGCGCGAGCCGGCAGCCGCGATCTCCAGGTCCAGCCGCTGGCCGTGGCCCTTGTCGCTCGGCATCTCCAGCCTCAGCCAGCGCGCGGCCGGCGCCACGGTCCAGCCCTGCAGCACCAGCGAGGCGAGCACGACCAGGAAGGCCACGTGGAAATAGGTCTCCGACTGAGGCAGGCCGGCCAGAGTCGGAATCATGGCCAGAAAGATCGGCACGGCGCCGCGCAAGCCGACCCAGGCGACGAACAGGCGTTCCTGCACGCTGAAGCGGAACGGTGTCAGGCAGATCCAGACGGCGACCGGCCGGGCCACCAGGATCAGCACCAGTGCCACGCCGAGGGCTGCCGGCGCCTGGGGCAACAGATGATGGGGTGTTACCAGCAGGCCCAGCATGATGAACAGGATGAGCTGGCTCAGCCACGCCATGCCCTCGTGGAAGCGCAGGATGGTCTGGCTCGATTTCAGCCGGCTGTTGCCGGCGATCAGCCCGGCCAGGTAGACGGCGAGAAAGCCGGAGCCTTCGAGCAGCTGGGTCCCGGCGAACAGGCATAGCGCCGCCGCCATCGCCAGGATCGGTTGCAGGCCGCCGGCCAAGGTCAGACGATTGACCAACTGGACCAGCAACATACCGCCGGCCACGCCGATGGCGGCGCCCAACAGCGCCTGGCGCGCAAGTGACAGCAGCAATGCCGCGAACGGCTGGCCATCGTGACCGGCGGCCAGGGCCACGAGCGTGGTGGTCAGGAATACGGCGAACGGATCGTTGAAACCGGCCTCGGTCTCCAGCGTGGCGGCCACACGCTCGCTGATGTCGCGGCCGCGCTGATGCAGCAGCAGGAACACGGCGGCGGCATCGGTCGAGGACACGATTGCGCCGATCAACAGCCCCTGGGTCCAGCCGAGATCGAGCAGGAACACGGCGGCCGCCCCGGCGATCGTCGCCGTGACCGCGACGCCGACGCTGGCCAGCACGACCGACGGCCCGAGCGCCAGCTTGAACACGCGTCGGCGCGTATGCAGGCCGCCGTCGAACAGGATGATGGCGAGGGCGGCGCTGCCGATCAGGTAGGCGGTGCCGGTCGAGGTGAAATGCAGGCCCAGCCCGTCGACGCCCGCGACCATGCCCAGCGCCAGGAAGGCCAGCAGCAAGGGCGCACCGACGCGGCTCGACAGCATGCCGGCGACGATGCCGGCCAGCAGCAGCAGCGATCCGATGAACACGAGCTGATGGGCCTGCTCCATGCTTTTCTCCGAAAATCCTTTGTCTGCAAGGATATTACGAAAGCGATTCGGGCAAGAGCGTGGCACGGGCGCGACAAACTGCGAACCGTTGGTTTCACACCACCAATGATTGGTGCCGCCGGTGTGTCGGATGAGTATCGCGCGGGCCGGAGGCCTCAAGGCGACATCCTCAAAGATAGGGCAGCATCAGCCTCGCCGCGGCATCGCGCAGGCGCCAGGGCAGGGCGCGTTTGGCGAGGCGGCGGGCGGACAGGCGGCGGCGCTGGGCGCGGATCATGAACTGGTCGAGCCGGGCCGCCAGGTCCGCGTCGTAGACTTCCATGTTCAGCTCGAAATTCAGGCGGAAGCTGCGCATGTCCCAGTTCGAGCTGCCGATCAGGCACCACAGCCCGTCGACCGTCATCAGCTTGGAATGCTCGAACGGCGGCGGGCTCAACCAGATCTTGGCACCGGTCGCGGCCAGCGGGCCGATCTGGGCGCGGAAGGCCCAGTCGACCGGGCGATGATCGCTGCGCCGGGGCACGATGATGTCGACCCGCACGCCGCGGATCGCGGCCAGGCCGAGTGCCGTCAGCATGCGATCGTCGGGCAGGAAATAGGGGGTCATGATGCGGATCGAGCGCTCGGCCGACGCGATGGCCTGCAGCGCCAGATATTCGATCTTCTCCAGGTCCTGGTCCGGACCGGAGGTCACGACGCGGGCGATCACGGCGCCGGCCGCCACCGGGGGCGGGAACCAGGTCTCGCCGCTCAGCGACTCGCCGGTCGTGAAGACCCAATCCTCGGCGAACGCATCGGTCAATTGGCCGACGACCGGCCCCTCGATGCGGAAATGCGTGTCGCGGACCAGCTCGTCCGACCCGAGGTCGGCTGCCACCAGGTTCTCGGCACCGATGTTGAGGCCGCCGGTGAAGCCCAGATACCCGTCGATGCACAGGATCTTCTTATGGGTGCGAAGATTGATGAAGGGCATGCGCCACGGCAGGTGCGAATGCAGGAAGCGCGCGGCCGGAACCTTGGCGCGGCGCAGCCGGCGGTAGGTCGCGGCCCAGAAATAGCCGCTGCCGTAGCCGTCGATCAGCACCCGCACCGCCACGCCGCGCCGGTGGGCCGCGATCAGGGCCTCGATCATCGCCATCCCGGCCAGGTCGGCCCGGAAGATATAGCTCGACAGGGCGACGCTGGTCCGGGCCTGGCCGATCGCCTCGAGCATCATCGGATAGGCCTCGTCGCCGTTCCGCAACATCGCGATGCTGTTGCCACCTTCGGCCGGCCGGCGGGTCAGGCGCCGGGCGGTGCGGTCGAGTGCTGCCAGGTGATCCGTGCGCTCGATCTGCGGTTCCGGCTGGCCGCCGGCGCCGCGCCAGGGCCGGCGTGCGCGCAGCCGATGGGCGCGCCGGGTGACACGGTTGATGCCGAACACGAGATAGAGGACGGAGCCCAGGAACGGCGCCAGCCAGGCGATGCCGATCCAGCCGATGGAACCGCCGATGTCGCGCTTGCGCAGCAGCACATGGAGGGTCACTGCCACCGCCAGCAGCAGGTGCGTTTCGGCGAACACCTGTCCGCCGACATGACTCAATTGTTCGAGCACGCGGCGCCTCCTTTGGAGCCAGGCCGGTTAGACCTGGCCCCTTATGCCATGATCTGCAAAAGAAAACCGCCCCGAGGCACGAGCCGCGGGGCGGTTTTTCCGGAGGACCTTGAGGAAGCGGGCGCCTAATGCAGCCGCTTCGGCAATTCCCCGATCGCTTCGTCGATCAGCTTCGAGCCGCGGGCCTGGTCCAGGGTCTCGCGCAACAGGACGCGGGTCGCCTCGATCGCGACGTCGACCGCGACATGGCGCACCTCGGCCAACGCCTTGGCTTCAGCCTGGGCGATCTTGTCCAGGGTCGAAGCCTCGCGGCGGCGCAGGGCGGCATCGAGCTCGGCTTCCGCCTCGCGGCCGATGCGTTCCGCATCTTCCTTGGCGCGGGCGACGATGTTCTGCGCCTCGGCCAAGGCGTCGCGCTGCTTGCGTTGGTAGTCGGCGAGCGTCGCCTCGGCCTCGGCGCGCAGGCGCTTGGCTTCCTCGATCTCGTCGCGGATCCGGGCTGCACGGGCATCGAGCCCGCCGGTGACGCCCGGCGCGGCCTTCTTGATCAGGACCACCACCGCCACGATGAAGGCGAGGGCGATCCAGAACTCGACGTCGTGGAACAGTTCCATCAGGCGCGGCCCTTCATCACTTGGTCGACGGTCGCACCGAGCTGCGTGTCGTCGATGTCGTCACCGATCAGGCGCGAGGTTGCGGCCCGGGCCGCCTCGACGGCGATGGTGCGGACGTTGGCCAGCGCCTCGGTCTTGGCGGCGGCGATGCGCGCCTCGGCCGTGGCGGTCTTCTCGGCCAGGGCCGCGATCGCTGCCTGGCTGCGCTTGGACGCGATCTCGGACAGCCGTTCCTTGGTCTCATTGACCGTGGCGCTGGCTTGCGTGCGCGCCTCGGCCAATGCCCGCTCATAGGCCTGGATGACGATGTCGATCTCGGCCTTGAGCTTGGTCGCCCGGTCGAGGTCGCCGTCGATCTGCACCTTGCGGCGGTCGATGGCAGCGCCGACCCGCGGCAGGGCCACCTTGGCCATCAGGAAGAAAAGAACGACGAACGTGATCGCCAGCCAGATCAGCTGCGGCGAAAACGATGTCGGGTCGAGTTGCGGCATGGCGGGCGCTCCGGAAATCCAGGTTCGTCCATCACCGTTCGCCGGACGGCGCGTTCACCGTCCGGCGTAACGACAGATGCTTTATGCGAAGAGGATCAGGAACGCGATCAGCAGGGCGAACAGGGCCACGGCTTCCGTCAGCGCGAAGCCCAGAATGCCGATACCGAACACCTGGTTGCGCGATGCCGGGTTGCGGGCAACCGAGCTGATCAGCGTGGCGAAGATGTTGCCGATACCGACGCCCACACCCATCAGGGCGATGACGGCGAGGCCTGCACCAATATACCGAGCGGCTTGAACGTCCATTTTTTAGTCCTCTTACGCTTGTCGTTTGTCATGGAACCGGCGCCGATGGGGCTTGTTTGGCCATCGACGCCGATTGGAGATCCCGAGGATGGGGTCGCGAGCCTAGTGGAGCTCGATCGCGTCCTTGAGATAGAGGCAGGTCAGGATCGTGAAGACGTAAGCCTGCAGGACCGCGACCAGGAATTCGAACAGGATGAGCGCCACGTTCACCGCGAACGGCGCGATGCCGAACACGCCCAGCGCCACGGTGAAGGTGCCGAACACGAACAGCATCGTGTGGCCGGCCATCATGTTGGCGAACAGTCGGATCGACAGGCTGATCGGGCGCGAGAGATACGACAGGATCTCGATCGGCACGATCAGCGGCGCCATCGCGACGGGCGCGCCGTGGGGGAAGAAGAAGCTGAAGAAATGCAGCCCGTGGCGGAACAGCGCCACCAGGGTCACGGTGATGAACACCATCGCGGCGAGCGCGAAGGTCACCACGATATGGCTGGTGAAGGTGAAGCTGTAGGGGATCATGCCCAGCACGTTGCCGAACAGCACGAACATGAAGATCGTGAATACCCACGGGAAATACTTCATCCCCGCGGTGCCGGCGTTCTCATGCACCATGTTTGCGATGAATTCGTAGGCGAGCTCCGCCATCGACTGCCAGCGCCCCGGCACCAGCGCCGACTTGGCGCTGCCCAGGACCAGGAAGGCGGTGATCGCCACGACGGCGATGACCATCAGCAGCGACGAGTTGGTGAAGGACGCGTCATAGCCGCCGATGTGGAATTCGGCGATGCGTTCGATCTTGAACTGTTCGAGCGGACTCTCAGCCACGGCGATGCCCACCTCTATTGATCAGAATCATTCCCGTCCCTCTTCGTCCGGACGCTTGTAACCAGCCGCCAGACCCAGACCGTTGACTGCGCGATAGACATTCATGATGCCGGCCGCGGAGCCCAGAAAGAAAAACACGATCATCAGCCACGGCCGCGTGCCGAGCCACCGATCCAGCAGCCAACCCGCTCCCATGGCGACGACCAAGGCCGCCACCAGCTCGACACCGATCCGCATCGCCATACTCATGAAGCGGCCGGTCGATTCGTCCCGGTTTCCGCCCTCTTCCGATCGAGTCCGCCGACGCCCCTTCGCTTCCGCGATGCGCGCCGCCAGCCCTTCGAGCGGGTCCGGCTTGTCAGAATTCGGCATGGAGCCAATAGCCTTTCGGCCAAAAAGACGCGGCGGAACATAGGTGCTGCCAAAACCGGCTGTCAAGGCGAAACGCCGCAGCCTGCCGCATGGCGGAAACGCGCGGCCGGCCCTCGTTTTTCGCTCGGTTTGGCGATCCCGGGATCAGGCGCTCTGCCGCAGCCGGTCGGCGGTCGACAGCTCGACGGAAACCAGCTGCGAGACGCCCTTCTCGGCCATGGTGACGCCGTAGAGCCGGTCCATCCGTGCCATCGAGACCCGGTGGTGGGTGATGATCAGGAAACGCGTTCCGGTGCGCTGGCCGATCTCGCGCACCAGGGTGACGAAGCGCTCGACATTGGCGTCGTCGAGCGGGGCGTCGACCTCGTCCAGCACACAGATCGGCGCCGGATTGGTCAGGAACACGGCGAAGACCAGCGCCAGCGCCGTCAGCGCCCGCTCGCCGCCGGACAGCAGCGAAAGTACCTGCAGCTTCTTGCCCGGCGGGCTCGCCATGATCTCGAGACCGGCCTGCAGCGGATCGGTCTCGTGCTGGACCAGCTCCAGATAAGCCCGGCCGCCGCCGAACAGCCGCACGAACAGGTCCTGGAAATGGGCGTTCACCGCCTCGAACGCCTGGGTCAACCGTTCGCGCCCCTCGCGGTTCAACTGCTGGATCGCTTGGCGCAGCCGTGCGATCGCCGCGGTCAGGTCGGCCGATTCGCGGCGGATCGTCTCCAACTCCTCGCTGAGTTGCGCCATCTCGGTCTCGGCCATCAGGTTGACCGGGCCGATCGCCTCGCGCTCGCGCTTCAGCCGGTCGAACCGTGCCTCGAGCTCGGCCGGCGTCTCGTCGCCCGGTTGCTCCGGGATCTCGGCCAGGGCCGGCAACTGTGCCGGCAGAGTCTCGAACACGTCCTGGATCCGTTGGGTCGCCATGGCCAGTGCCTCGGTCGCCTGCTCGAAGCCGGCTTCGGCGCGGACCCGGTCTTCGCGCGCCTCGCCCAGGCTGCGGTTCGCGGCCTCGAAGGTGCGTTCGGAATCGGCGGCGGCGCTCTCCGAATGGCGCAGGCCCGCCGCGATCGTCTCGGCCGCCGCGCGGGCTTCGGCGATCTGCTGCTCCAGCTCGTCCCGCTCGGCCGCCAGCTCTTCCGGCCGAATCGCCAATTGCCGGATCTCGGTGTCGAGCTGTTCGCGTCGTTGATCCAACTCGGCCTGCTGGACCGCGGCGCCGTCGAGCCGGTCGATCCAGGCGCGTGCCTCGATCTCGATCGAGGCGAGGCGGTTGCGCCGGTTCTGCGCGTCGCGCACCAGCCGGTCCAGCTCGCGCTGCTGCAGGCTCTCCTCGGCACGCAGCCGGCCGACCTCGGCGCGCAGCCGCTCGACCTCCTGCCGGTCGAACGCCGGATCGGGCAGGGCCTGGCGCTCCTTCTCGGCTTCATCGGACTGGGCGTCGCTTTCGGCCAGTTCCTGGGTCAGCCGCGCCTTGGCCTCGGTCGCGGCCTGGTGGCGTGCCGCGGCGGCGTTGGCCTGGGCGACCAGGTTGGCCTCGGCATTGCGCGTGGTCGCGATGCGCTGGGTCGCGGCACGCACCGCCTCGCGGGCGGACCGGTCCTGAGCCTGGGCGGCCTCGACCGCCCGGGCCGCATGGCGATGGACCTCCTGCAGGCGCGCGAGTTCGGCCGCCGCCCCTTCCCGTTCGGCCTCCAGATCGTCCAGATGGTTGCGCTGGGCGAGACGGGTGGCGGCGGCGCTGGGCGCCCCGGCCGCGATGGTCAGGCCGTCCCAACGCCAGACGGCACCGTCGCGGGTCGCGAGCCGCTGGCCGGGCGCCAGGCCCGGCTGCAGCCGCCGGCCGGTCTCGGCGTCGGCGACGAGACCGATCCGGCGCAGGCGGCGGGCGAGCGCCGCCGGTGCCTCGACGAAGGCGATGAAGGGCTCGGCACCGTCGGGCAGGGGTGCGAACGCGTCGATCTCGTCCGGCAGGTTCGCCCAATGGATCGCGGCGCCGGCATCCAGCGCGGCCGACAGATCGTCGCCCAGGGCCGCGCCCAGCGCCTTCTCCAGGCCCTTGCCGACCCGGACCTGGTCCAGCACCGGCGCGAAGCCCTTGGTCGTGCCGGACGCGACAACGGCGCGCAGGCCCTCGATCTCGGCCTTCAGCTTGACCGTCTGCCGTTCGGCCGCCTGGACCGGCTGGCGGGCCTCGGCTTCGGCCGCCTGGGCGACTTCGATGGCGCCTTCAGCGATCTCGGCCATTTCGCGGGCGACGGCGAGCGCCTCCTCGGCTTCGGCGACCTCGGTCGCGGCCTCGGCCAGCCGTTCCGGGCCGATGGCGAGCAGGTCGAGTTCGCGCGTCTTCGCCTCGGCCTCGGCCCATTGCCGCTTCAGGCGCAGCCGGCGCTCCTCGATCGTCGCGATGCGGCGGACCAGGGCGGCCCGTTCGGCCTCGCGGGCGGCCGCCCGGGCCGTCGCCTGGCTGAGGCCGCCCTCGGCGAGGCTGACGGCGTTCTTGGCGGCGAACACCAGTTCCGACGCGCTCTGCTGCTCGTCGGCCTCGCCATCCTGCTGGGCCGTGAGCCCGTCGCGCTCGCCATGGAGCCGGGCCAGCGCCGATTGCGCTTCGGCCGCCAGCCGCTTCTCGCGCTGGATGTCCTGGTCGAGCAGGGCCAGGCGATGCTGGTTGTCGCGCAGCGCCTGAGCGATCCGGGTCGTCTCGGCGGCGAGCGAGGCCAGGCCCGCGGCCAGGCGTTCGACTTGGTGACGGGCCTCGGCGGCGGCCTGGCGCAGGCCGGGCAGGGCCTCCTGGGCTTCGAGCCGCTGGGCTTGAGCGGTCTCGGCGGCCTCGGTCGAGGCCGCCACGCGGGCCTCGGCCTGGGCGAGCCGGGTCGAAGCGGCGGCCAGCCGGGCGGTCTGATCACACCAGGCCCGGTGCAGCACCAGCGCCTCGGCCTTGCGGATCTGGTCGGACAGGCGGCGGTAGCGTTCGGCCTGGCGCGCCTGCTTGCGCAGCCGCTCGATCTGGACGTCGAGCGACTGAGCCACGTCGTCGAGCCGCGTGAGGTTGGTTTCGGCGGCGGATAGCTTCAGCTCGGCCTCGTGCCGGCGCGACTGCAATCCGCCGATACCGGCGGCTTCCTCCAGCAGCAGGCGGCGCTCGTTCGGCTTGGCATTGATCAGCCAGCCGATGCGGCCCTGGCCGACCAGGGCGGAGGAGCCGGCGCCCGAAGAGGCGTCGGCGAACAGCAATTGCACGTCCTTGGCGCGGGTCTCTCGGGCATTGACCCGATATGTCGAGCCCTTGCCGCGGTCGATGCGGCGCTCGATCTCCAACTCGTCCTGGTCGTTCAGCATCGCCGGCGCGGTGCGATCGCTGTTGTCCATCCGGACTGCGACCGAGGCCACGTTGCGCGCCGGCTTGGTCGTGGTGCCGCCGAAGATGACGTCGTCCATGTCGCCGCCGCGGAGCCGCCGGGCGGAGGTCTCGCCCATCACCCATTGCAGCGCTTCGACGAGGTTGGACTTGCCGCAGCCGTTCGGGCCGACGATACCCGTCAGCCCGGCTTCGATCAGAAGCTCGGTGGGTTCGACGAACGACTTGAAGCCGCTAAGGCGAAGCTTGGTGAACTGCAAGTCGGGCCGGACCCTCCCCGATCGGTCAGGAGGCGGCGGCGAGCAGCTTCTGGAACTCGTCGTATTCCTTGAAGCCGGTCGATTTCGACCCGTTGATGAAGAAGGTCGGCGTCGAATCGACCCCGGCATCGTCGCCGGACTGGCGGTTGGTCACGACCAGCTTCGACAGCTTGTCGTCGCTGAGGCAGGCCTTGACCTGGGCTTCCGACACGCCGCCGAACTTGGTGAGCTGGGTCAGCGCCGCGACCGATTCGTCCGGGTTGTTGCGGAACCAGCTGCGCTGCTGGGCATAGAACACGTCGAGGAAGCCGTAGAACCGCTCCGGCCCGCCGCAATGGGCGATGATGTGCGCCTTGAGGGCGACCGGGTCGAACGGGAAGTCGCGATAGACCCAGCGCACCTTGCCGGTATCGATCCAGTCCTTCTTCACTTGCGGAAAGGTCTTGGTCGAAAAATCGCCGCAATGGGGACAGGTGAGCGAGGCATATTCGAAGACCGTGATCGGGGCGTCGGACTTGCCCAGGACCACGTCGTCCGGCCGGATCGCCGGCGCCGCCGCCACTTCCACGACCGGCGTCGCGGGGGCGGCCGCCTGGGCCTGGGCCAGCGTGGCGAACGAGGCCAGCGCGATCAACAGAATGCGGTGCATTAACGTCTCCAACACTAGATATTGAGGTTATCGAGATTTGCGATGGGGTGCAAGCGGGCGCGAAGCCGGCTGATCGCCCAGCACGGCCTGGCCCCAGCGTTCGAGGGCCGCCTTCAATTCCGGATCCGAGATGCCGTCCAGGCTGTCGTGAAGTGCCGTCGTTTCGGCGGCGGCAAGCGGCCGGGGCGGCTTGGGCGACGGTATCGCCGCGTTCGGCAGGGGGCCCTGGGTCAGTTTCAGGTGGGCGACCGCGCGATAGCCGAAGAAGCCGTTGATGCGCTCGATGATCTGCGGCTCGCGATGGCGTACCTCGGGGGCGGCGGCCGAGACCACCTTGAGATGGAGCGTGCCATCGACGCGGTCGCCCTTGCCGAAGGCGAGTTTGATCGGCAGGGTGTCGCGCGCCAGATCCTCGCCGACGACGGCCGCCCAGCCCAGAATCATCTCGGCCTCCGCCAGGCCGCGCCGGCCCAGGACCGGGGCCGCAACCTTCGACACACTGATCGCGATCGATTTCATGGCAGAGATCCTATGCCGCCCATGTCCCACCCGTCCGTGACCGTCCAGCCGGCATCGGATGCGCCCGATCTGGCCGCCGCCATGCTCGCCTGGTACGACCGGCATCGCCGGGTGCTGCCCTGGCGCGCCGAGCCGGGTCGGGGGTCTGACCCCTACGCCATCTGGCTGAGCGAGATTATGCTGCAGCAGACCACCGTCGCAACGGTCGGACCCTACTTCCGCGACTTCCTGTCGCGCTGGCCGACGGTCGCGGATCTGGCGGCCGCCGACCTCGACCAGGTGTTGCACGCCTGGCAAGGGCTCGGATACTACGCCCGAGCGCGCAACCTCCATGCCTGCGCCAAGGCCGTGGCCGGGCAGCATGGCGGCGTGTTTCCCGATACCGAGGCGGGCCTGCTGGCCCTGCCGGGCATCGGCGCCTATACCGCGGCGGCGATCGCGGCCATCGCGTTCGACCGGCCGGCGACCGTGCTCGACGGCAATATCGAACGCGTCATGGCCCGGCTGCGCCGGGTCGAGGTGCCGCTGCCCGACGCGAAACCGATCCTGCGCGCCCATGCAGCCGAACTGACGCCCCGCCGGCGGCCGGGCGACTATGCCCAGGCGGTAATGGACCTGGGCGCCACGGTCTGCACACCCCGCAAGCCGCGCTGCATGCTGTGCCCGTGGGAACGCTCCTGTGCCGCGCACCGCGCCGGCGATGCGGAACGGCTGCCGCTGAAGCGCGCGAAGGCGGCGCGGCCGACGCGCCACGGCGTGGCGTTCTGGGCAGTCCGTCCCGACGGCGCGATCCTGATCCGCAAGCGTGCGCCCGAAGGCCTGCTGGGCGGATTGATGGAGGTGCCCTCGACCCCCTGGGTGGAGGCGCGCTGGGCCGCGACCGATGCGCTGGCCCATGCCCCGGTCACGGCGGAGTGGCGCCTGCTCAACGGGTCGGTCGGGCATACCTTCACCCATTTCCACCTGGAACTCTCGATCCTGGTCGGCACGCCGACGGACACGACGGACGCGGGCGTGTGGGTCCGGCCCGAGCGGCTGGGCGAGCATGCCCTGCCGACCGTCGTCAAGAAGTTGGTCAAGCATGCCTTGGCCGGTCTCAAGCCGCCGCCGACACCCTGAAGGCTGCGGATACTTCGAGCAGCCAGTTCCGGAACGCCACGACGAGCGGCCGGTCGAGCGCCACCGGCGGGAACACCAGGTAATAGGCGAAGTCGGCGACGATCTTGTTGGGAAAGGGTCGGACCAGCCGGCCGCTTTCCAGGTCGTCGGCGCACAGCACGCTGGTGCCCAGCGCCACGCCCTGGCCCATCGCCGCGGCGGTGAGGCTCATATGGGTATAGGTGAAGCGCGGCCCCTGGCGGGCGTCGATGTGATGGACACCCTGCTTGGCCAGCCATTCGCTCCATTCCAGTTCGTGCAGGCCCGGATGCGGCTCGTCATGCAGCAGGATGTGGCCCGACAGGTCCGCCAGCCTGCGCAGGGGCAGCGGCCCGTCGAGCAACCGCGGACTGCAGACCGGAAACACTTCCTCACGGAATAGGAAATCCGCGATCAGGCCCGGATACTTGCCGGCGCCGAAGCGCAGCGCCACGTCGACGTCGTCGTCCTTGAAGGTCGCGAGCTTGTCGTCGGCCAGTGTGCGGATGGCGATGCCCGGATGGATGCGGCCGAAGGCGCCAAGGCGCGGGATCAGCCAGCGGGCGGCGAAGCTGGGCATGGTGGTGACGGTCAGCACCGGTCCGCTGCTCTGGCGCGCCAGGTCGCGGGTCGCCACCGCGACCTGGTCCAGCAGTTCACCGATGCGCTTGCCGTAGAGCTGACCCGCGTCCGTCAGCAGCACGCCGCGCGGCTGCCGGCGAAATAGTTTGAGACCCAGATGATCTTCGAGCGTCTTGATCTGCTGGCTGACGGCACCAGCGGTGACGTGCAACTCCTCGGCCGCCTTGAGAAAACTGAGGTGGCGGGCGGCGGCCTCGAACGCGCGGAGTGCGTTCAACGGGGGCAATCGGCGCGACATGCGGGCTCCATGACATAGCTCAGCTAAGCCATACTATCAGAAACACTGGTTTGTCGCTCGGGGTCTGAATGCCGATCTTTCCCTCATGGATGATCGCATTCATGAGGAGAAGATCATGACGAAGTTAACGATGACCGCCGGCAGCGCAGCGCTGTCCCGGGGCACGACCAGCCACCATGTCGCCGGCTTCGCGACTCGGATGTTCGACGCGATCGGCGCTTGGGGTGACCGGGCCGCGCAGCGGCGCCTGCTGTCGGCGGCGAGCGACCATGTCCTCCATGACATCGGGATCAGTCGTCTCGACGCCGAAGGCGAGGTCGAGAAGCCGTTTTGGCGCCGGTGATAGAGCTTGCCGAGCCGAGCGCGCTTTGGCGTGAGATAGGACGGGGGACATCGACGGTCGATGCCCGGGACAGCGCCCCATGTCATGCAAGCGCGCTCGCGCACTCTTTTTCGACACGGGGCCGGCGGCCGTCCACGCCAGCGGCCGGCCCGCTCAGTGCTGGGTCAGTCTGAGCTCGATCCGGCGATTCTTGCGATAGGCGTCTTCGCCGCTACCCTTTTCCAGCGGCTGCCATTCGCCGAAGCCGGCGGCGGCCAGATGTTCGGCCGGGATGCCCTGGTCGATCAGGAACTTCACGACGGAGACGGCCCGGGCCGTCGACAATTCCCAGTTCGACTTGAATTGCGCCGTGGAAATCGGCCGCGGATCGGTATGGCCGTCGACTTCCAGGATCCAGTTGATGCCCGGCGGAATGCCGGCCTCGATCTGCTTCAGCGCGCTCACCACCGGCTCCAGCTTCTGGCGCGCGCCCGCCTCGAAATCGGCCATGCCCGGGTCGAACAGCACTTCGGACTGGAACACGAACCGGTCGCCGACCACGCGGATGTCGGGCCGGTCGCCCAGGATCTGCCGCAGGCGTCCGAAGAATTCGGAGCGATACTTGGCCAGTTCCTCGACCTTTGCGGCGAGCGCCAGGTTGAGCTTGCTGCCGAGGTCTGCGATCTGGACCTGCTGGTCCTTGTTCTGTGCCTGGGCGAGGTCGAGCGCCTTGGCCAGTTCGTCGAGTTGCTGGCGCAGTGCGACGACATTGGCGTTGAGCGTCGCGATCGTCGCGTCGCCGGCCGCGAGCTTGTCGCGCGCCCTGTCCAGGTCCTGGGCCTGCGCCTGGGCATCGGCGTTCGCCTGGGCCAGCTTGGTGGCGAGGGCGTCCTTGTCGCGCGATGCCTGTTGTGCCTGGGTGCCGAGGGTCGCCATATTGAGCCGAAGCTCGTCGCTCGCCCGCTTTTCCAGCGACAGCATGTCGGTCAGCTGGTTCAGCTGCTGGGTCAGCTTCTTGATCTCCAGGTCCCGGTCGCTGACGGCGCCAGACAGGTAGAATTGCCCGACGGTGAAGACCAGCAGGATGAAGATGATCACCATCAGCAACTGGGCGAGCGCGTCGACGAAGCCCGGCCAGATGTTGATGGAGGACGGACGCGACCGCCGCGACAGCGCCATCGCCTAGCGCTCGCCTTCTTCGGCCAGGGCGGCGATGGTTCGGGCCAGCAGGCGGATCTCGGTGCGGATCTCCGACACCGTCGCCTCGCGGCCGACCGTGAGCTCGTGGGCGAGCTTGCCGACGTTCTGCTCCAGGCTGCGCAGATAGCCGCGCGAGACGTCGTCGACGCTGCCGCCGCCGGCGCGCGCATCGGCCAGCTTGGCCAGGATCGGCTTCATCTCGGACTGGGTCTCGGCGAAGCGCAGCAGCACGCTCTGTTCCGTCCGCATCTGCTCCGTCATCAGCGACAACCGGTCGCCCAGCTGCTGCAGGCCCTGGTTGGCCGAAACCCGGCTCTCCTCGCCCCGCGCCATGATGCGCTGCAGGTTGTCGAGGCTGTCGGCGGTCTGCTCCAGGAGCGCCTGGATGAACGCCGGCACCGATTGCTCGCCGCCCTCGGCCGAAACGCCGGCACCACCGATCCGGGTCAGGCTGGACAGCCATTCCTCGAGATCGTTGAAGAAGCGGTTGTGGGCCTGGCCGGCCTGCAGGTCGAGGAAGCCCAGGATCAGCGAGCCGGACAGGCCGAACAGCGACGAGCTGAAGGCGGTGGCCATGCCGTTCAACGGTGCCTGCAGGCTGCCCTTGAGATCGGCCATTGCCTTGCCGACGTCGCCGCCGCTGACACTCAGGCTGCCCAGCACGCCGCCCACGGAATGGACCGTCTGCAACAGGCCGTAGAACGTGCCGAGCAGGCCCATGAACACGAGCGTGCCGATCAGGTAGCGCGAGGTTTCGCGCTGTTCGTCCAGCCGGGCCGCGATGCCGTCCAGCAGAGTGCGCATCGAGACCGGCGACAAGGAAAGGCGCTTGCCCGAGCGCTCGCCCAGCATGTTGGCCATCGGCGACATCAGCCGCGGCAGGTCGCCCGACAGCACGGCCCGGTCGTTCTTGCGGAAATTCTCGATCCACGCCACCTCGGGGTTGAGCATCCACACCTGGCGGAAGATGTAGAAGATGCCGATCACCAGGATCGCCGCGATGATGCTGTTGAGCGGCAGGTTCGCCTCGAAGGCGGGGGCCAGCGCCGGCGAAAGGGCCACCAGGATCGCGGCGACGATCACCACGAACAGGGCCATGCGCAGAAGGTAGCGTTGCGGGCGAGTCACGGGCGGATCCGTTTGCTGGGAGAGACGAGGTCTCGACGCCAAGACTAACGCCTCGCGCGACGATTCGTCGGCGAGGGTACAGACAGACTTGTGGCAGAACAATGACGCAGGCGGGCAAAAGCCCGCCTGCGTCTACTTCTCGCAATGCGATAGTGGTGAGTTACTTCAGCGCCTGACGCATCAGCCGACCCAGCGGCAGATGCAGGTGGTCGTTGGCGGCCAGCACGTTGCCGGTCTTCATCATGTCGTGGCCGCTGCCGTCGGGCTCGCTGCAATAGCCGCCGGCTTCCTTGACCAGCAGCAGGCCGGCCGCCATGTCCCAGGGCTTCAGGCCGAATTCCCAGAAACCGTCGAACCGACCGGCGGCGACATAGGCCAGGTCCAGCGCGGCGGCGCCCATGCGGCGGACGCCCGCGGTCTCCGCCATGACGGCGTTCAGCGTGCGGGCATAGCCCGGATGGGCTTCCTTGCCGCGGAACGGCATGCCGGTGCCGATGACCGACTGGCCCAGGTCGCGGCGACCCGACACACGGATGCGCCGATCGCTGACGAAGGCGCCTGAACCTTTTTCAGCCCAGAATTCCTCGTCCTTCAGCGGCTCGTAGACCACGCCGGCGACGATCTCGCCATCGCGCTCCAGGGCCACCGAAATGCAGAAATGCGGGATGCCGTGCAGGAAGTTCAGCGTGCCGTCGAGCGGGTCGACGATCCAGCGATGATGGCCGTCCCCGATCGTCTCGGCGCTCTCTTCCATCATGAAGCCATAGCCGGGACGGGCCTTCTCCAGCTCCTGCCGCAGCGTCTTCTCGGCCTTGAGGTCGGCGGTCGAGACGAAGTCGGATGGACCCTTCTGCGAGACCTGCAGGTTCTCGACCTCGCCGAAGTCGCGGATCAGCCCCCGGCCGGCCTTGCGGGCGGCTGCGGCCATGACGTTGATGACGGCGGAACGGACCGCCATGGGCTCAGTCCTTCGCCCGCTCGAGGTAGGTACCGTCCGCCGTGTTCACGACGATGCGGGTGCCCTGCTCGATATGCGGCGGAATCAGTACGCGGCGGCCGTTTTCCAGCTTGCCGGGCTTGTAGGACGACGAGGCGGTCTGACCCTTGACGACCGGATCGGCCTCGACCAGCTCCATGATCACGGTCTGCGGCAGGTCGCACGACAGCGGCGTGCCCTCGAACAGCTTGACGGTGACGACCATGCCGTCCTTCAGGAAATCGGCGGGCTCGCCGATCAGTTCCTTAGGGATCTGGTGCTGCTCGTAGGTCTCCTGGTCCATGAACGTGGCGTTCTCGCCTTCCATGAACAGGAACTGCATCTCGGTCTCGTCGAGGTGCGCGCGCTCGACCGTCTCGGATGTGCGAAACCGCTCGATGGTCTTCGTGCCGGTCTTGAGATCCCGCATTTCGACCGCAGCGAAGGCGCCGCCCTTGCCGGGCTGAACCGTGTCTCGCTTCAGCACGACGAACAGCTTGCCCTCAAGCTGGAGGACGACACCGGGCTTGATTTCGTTGGCACCGATCTTCATGGCTGCTCGATAGTCCGCTAAACTTGGATGAGATGGGGGAAAGAATGGCGCGTGTCCTAGCAGCAACCGGGCGGCAAAGGAAGCCAGAACCGCCTCGCAGGCCGTGCGGCTCGGGCAGGGGAGCCACCCGGCGGGCGCGGGCAGTGGGCGTATGACCGTGCCCTGGTGGCACCCGGACCGCTTCGCCCGGCGCCTGCCGCTGCTGCAGAAACGCGCCCGGATCGTCGATGGCTTGAGGGCCTGGTTCGCGGCCGGCGGCTTCCTCGAGGTCGATACGCCGGCGCTGCAGGTCAGCCCCGGCCTCGAGCCCCACCTGATCGCGTTCGCGACCGAGCTGGTCCGGCCGGAGGGCGAACGGCTCACGCGCTATCTGCACACGTCGCCCGAATTCACCATGAAGAAGCTGCTGGTGGCAGGCCTGCCCCGGATCTTCCAGATGGGCCACGTGTTCCGCAATGGCGAACGTGCCGGGCGGCACAGCCCGGAATTCACCATGCTGGAATGGTACCGGGCGCATGACGGCTACCGGACGCTGATGGCGGATTGCGAGGCGGTGGTCCGGCGCGCGGCCGAGATCGCGGGGGCAAAGACGCTCCGGTGGCAAGGACACGAGGCCGACCCGTTCCAGCCGTTCGAGGTGCTGACCGTGCCGGAAGCATTCCGGCGCCATTGCGGCATCGACCTGCTCGCCACCGCCCCCGATCCGGCCGCGCCAGACCTGGCCCTGCTGGCCGCCGCGGCCGCCCCGCTGGGCATCAGGCCGCACGAGGGCGACAGCTGGGAAGACCTGTTCTTCCGCATCATGCTCGACCGGATCGAGCCGCACCTGGGCATGGGGCGGCCGACCTTCCTCGCCGACTACCCGATCTCGATGGCGGCGCTCGCCCGGCCGAAGCCGGAGGATCCGCGCCTGGCCGAACGGTTCGAGCTCTATGCCTGCGGTGTCGAACTGGCGAATGCGTTCGGCGAACTGACCGATCCCGCGACCCAGCGCGCCCGCTTCGAGGCCGACATGGAGCTGAAGCAGCGGCTCTACGGCGAGCGCTATCCGATCGACGAGGATTTCCTCGATGCCCTCGCCCACGGCATGCCGCCCTCGGCCGGCAGTGCCCTCGGCCTGGATCGGCTGGTCATGCTCGCGGTCCATGCCGACGAGATCGACGACGTGCTGTGGGCGCCGGTACAATGAGGCCGGCATAAGATCGTGTCGCCGGCAGTCCACTTACCCGGCGCCCCGTCTCGACGCCTGAAAGGAGGATGATCGAATGCCTGAACCTTCCGTACGCATGTTCGCCTGGGTGGCGATGAGCTGTCTTTCTCTCGGCGCGGCCCTGGCCGAAACGTCCGGCGGTGCCGCCATCGTCGCGGACCGCCAGGCAACGATGCAGGGCTTCGCCAAGAAAGTGCGCCTGATCAAGAGTTTCGCCGATGGCGAGGATAATGGTCCGGCGGCACTCGAAGCGGCCCAAGCGATCTTCGATACGGCCCAACGGCTTCCCACCTTGTTTCCCGAGGGCACCAGCCTTGTCGACCTGCCGGGGGTGAAGACTCACGCCAAGCCCGAAATTTGGGGCGACAACGAAGGATTCCGCGCGACGGCGGCACGGCTCGCCGGCCAGAGCCAGGCCCTGGTCGCCGCGATTCAGCGTAGCGACCGGTCAGGAACCGCCACGGAGCTGGGAGCGGTCGGCCGTGTCGGCTGCGGCGCGTGCCACGAAAAGTTTCGCGCGCCGCTCGACTGACGCCCACCAACGTCGACGAGCCAATCGCGAAAGGCGATCGCGGCCGGATCGATGGTCTTGTCGGTCGGCAGGTACCAGCAATAGCCGCGTGCCGGCAGGCTGAGAGCGGGGAAGGGCGCCATCAGGCGGCCGGCTTCGATCTCGTCCGCCACCAGCGCCGTCGGGCCGATGGCGACGCCCAGGCCATCCACCGCCGCCTGGATCGTCAGATAGAAATGCTCGAGCGTCAGCTCCTGCGCCGGCACCAGGCCGCCCACCCCGGCGAGGCGCAGCCAGTCGTGCCACAGCGCCGGCAGGCTGTCGGTGTGCAGCAGGGTGTGCCGGGCCAGATCCGCCGGCCGGTCGAGCGGCAACCGGGCGCGCAGCGACGGCGACAGCACAGGCAGGCGCGCCTCGTCGAGAAACAGGCCGCATTGGAATCCCATGATCGTGTCCGGCCCGCCGCGGATGATCACGTCGGCGGTTTCGCCCAGGTGCTGCGGCGGCTCGCTCGACGTGGTCAGCCGGACCTCGATCGTCGGATGACGCTGCTGGAAGCTCGAAAGCCGCGGGATCAGCCAGCGGATGGTGAAGGTGGCGATACTGTTGACCCGTAGCACGCGCCGCGCGCCGGTGCCCTTGATGCGCTCGCTCGCCAGCGCGATCCGGTCGAGCGAGGCGCCGATCTCGCCCAGGTAGCGGCTGCCGGCGTCGGTCAGCTCGATCCGGCGGTTGAAGCGCCGGAACAGCGCAGAACCCAGCCATTGCTCCAACCCGCTGACCGCCCGGCTGACCGCACCATGGGTCACGCGCAGCTCGTCGGCGGCGCGGGTGAAACTCAGGTGACGCGCGGCAGCCTCGAAGGCGCGCAGAGCATTGAGCGGGGGCAGGTTTCGCATCGGTTCATATGAATGCAGATCACACGAAGTCGCAATATTACTCATTTGTGACGTTCGGCTGGGCCGGGCATGCTCCAGGCCCGTTTTCAGCAAGGCTTCCCGTCTTGAGCACTATCCCTCTCGTCGCCATCATGCTCGCCCTGACGGCGGCCCTGCTCCATGCCGGATGGAACGCCATGCTGCGCAGCGGCGGCGACCGGTTCTCTGCCATCGTGGTGATGAGCGCCGCATCCAGCCTCGTGGCCCTGCCGTGGGCGATCATGTCCGGTGTGCCGCTGGCGGGCGCCTGGCCGATGCTGATCATCTCGGCCATCCTGCACGTCGGCTACAATCTGGCGCTGGTCTGGGCCTATCGCCACGGCGAGCTGGGCCAGGTCTACCCGCTGGCGCGGGGGGCGGCTCCGCTGCTGGTCACATTGTCCGCCGCCCTGTTCGTGGGCGAGCATCTGCCGGTTGCGGCGCTGATGGGGATCTGCCTCGTCTCCATCGGCATCCTGGGCCTCGCCGCGGCCAAGACCGGCCGCGCGGCGCTGCTGCCGGCGTTCGTGACCAGCCTGTTCATTGCCGGCTATACCGTGACGGACGGGCTGGGCGCGCGGATCTCGATCGACGCGTCCGGCTATGCCGCCTGGCTCTTCGTCATCGACGGGCCGCCGATGCTGGTGATCCACTGGTATCAGCGCGGCCGGTTCCTGCCGCCGGTCTGGACCTACGACACGGCCAAGGCGGCAGGTGGCGGCGTGATCTCGCTGTTGGCCTACGGCCTGGTGATCGTCGCGGTCTCGTTCGCGCCCATGGGTGCGGTCTCGGCATTGCGCGAAACGAGCGTGCTGGCGGCAGCCCTGCTCGGCCGCTTCTTCCTGGGTGAACGGCTCACCGGACGACGGCTCGCCGGTTGCAGTCTCGTCGCGATCGGCGCGATTTGCCTGGGGCTTGCGGCTTAAGACGCAAGCGCCGCGGCGATCGCCTCGTTGAACGCCTTCACGGCGGCGCCCGGGCCGTCCGGGTGTTGCCAGACGGCGCTGACCACGGCGATGAAGTCGGCTCCGGCCTTGACCAGCGGAGCGCAATTGGCGGGCGTGATGCCGCCGATCGCGACGGAGGGCACGGTCATGAACTCGCTCCACCATTGCAGCAGGTCGGGCTCGGGCCGGTAGTTCGACGGCTTGGTCATGGTCGGATAGAACGCGCCGAACGCGACATAGTCGGCCCCGGCCTCGGCCGCTTCCATGGCCAGGTGCCGGCTGTCGTGGCAGGTGACGCCGACGATGCGGTCGGGCCCCAGCTTCTTGCGCGCCGCCTCGTAGGGCATATCGCTCTGGCCGACATGAACCCCGTCGCAGCCGCATGCCGCAGCCAGGTCGGGACGGTCGTTCAGCAGGAACGCCACGTTGCGCGCGGTCGAGACCGGCAGCAACAGCTCGCAGGCGCGCTTGATCGCGTCGTCGTCGACGTTCTTCAGGCGCAGTTGCACCGACGCGACGTCGCCGCCGTCGAGCGCCGCTGCCAGCTGACCCGCGAAGGCGGCAGGCTCGAGACGCTCCGGCGTCACGAGGTAGAGCCGGCAGGACGCCGGCTCGCCCGGGTTCGACATCAGTCCTTGCCGAGATAGACGTTGACGAGCTTGTCGAGCAACGCCAGCGCCTCGGCCTTCGGACGCTGGAACGTGTTGCGTCCGATGATGGAGCCGTTGCCGCCGCCGTCGCGGATCGCGCGGGCTTCGTTCACGACGCTGTCGACATCCTTCGCCTCGCCGCCGGAGAACACGACGATGCGGCGGCCGGCGAAGCACGCCTGCACGACATGCTCGTAGCGCTTGGCCTGGGTCGAGATGTCGATCTTCTGCTTCTCGTAGGTCGGCTTGGCCGCGGCCAGTTCCAAGACGTCGGTCGGCGGCTTGACCTTGATGATGTGGGCGCCGAGCAATGCGGCCATATGGGCGGCATAGGCGCAGATGTCGATCGCGGTCTCGCCGGCCTTGGACAGCGTGCCGCCGCGCGGGTAGGACCAGACGACGACGGCGAGGCCGACGGCCTTCGCCTCTTCGGCCATCTCGCGGATCTGCTCCATCATCTCGAACTGCGCGTCCGAGCCGGGGTAGATCGTGAAGCCGATGGCCGAGCAGCCGAGGCGCAGCGCGTCGGAGACCGAGCCGGTGATCGCCTGGCTGGGCGCTTCCTTGGCGGTCGACAGGCTGTTCGACGAATTGACCTTGAGGATCGTGGGGATCTGGCCGGCGAAGGTGCTGGAGCTGGCTTCCATCATGCCGAGCGCGGTCGCATAGGCCGACAGGCCGGCCTCGATCGCCAGCGAATGATGATAGTGCGGGTCGTAGCCGGCCGGATTCGGCGCGAAGGAGCGCGCCGGGCCATGCTCGAAGCCCTGGTCGACCGGCAGGATGACGAGCTTGCCGGTGCCGCCGAGCTTGCCCTGCATCAGGATGCGGGCGAGGTTCGCCTTGGTACCCGGATTGTCGCTCTCGTAATTATCCAGGATCTTTTTGACTTGGGGCGTGATCGACATCCGGTATCTCCAATCAAAGGAAGAGCGGCCGTTCCCCGGGCCGCCCGTGAATTTCAAAAAGTCCTAAACCAGCCGGCCGTGCCAGGCAACGGCGGCCAGCATTCAGTCCTTGAGCCAGTCCCGACAACGGGCGGCGAGATCGACTTGTTCCGCCAGCCCGCCAATCAGGTCGAGGCAGGGCCGTTCGTCCCGGTCGAGCCGCGCGCCATAGCCGTCGGCCAGCGCCGCGAGCTTCGCCAGCACGTCCGGCGATCCCGCGACCCGGACCGCCTTCAGGCCCCGGCGCAACGCGCCCAGCGCCGTGCCGGCTTCGTCGGCGCAATCCAGCACCAGGGTGAGGTCGAGTGCGGGATGACGTTCGAACAGGATCGTGCCCAGGCTCGCGAACCATCCGACCCCGACCGTGCTGCCGGCACCGGCGGCGCTGCGCAAGGTCAGCGGCTTGCCCAGCGCCGCCGCGGCCTCGGCCGCGACCAGCGCCTGGGCCAGCGAATGGACGATGATCGCCGGCGGCGCGCTACCGGCGATCATCGTCCGGTATCAGATCAGCTTGCCGATCGCGACGGCCGTGTCGGCCATGCGGTTCGAGAAGCCCCATTCATTGTCGTACCAGCTGAGGACGCGACAGAAGCGCTTGTCCATCACGACCGTCTGCGTCAGGTCGAAGGTCGACGAATGGGAATCATGGTTGAAGTCGACCGACACCAGCGGGGCCGAATTGGTCCCGAGGATGCCCTTGAACCGGGCCGAGCCGGCCGCTTCCTTCATCACGGCGTTGATTTCCTCGACCGAGGTATCGCGCGCGGTGACGAAGGTCAGGTCGATGACCGAGACATTCGCGGTCGGCACGCGGATCGAGGTGCCGTCGAGCTTGCCCTTCAAGGCCGGCAGCACCAGGCCCACGGCCTTGGCGGCACCGGTCGAGGTCGGGATCATCGACAGCGCTGCGGCGCGGGCGCGACGCAGGTCCTTATGGAGCGTGTCGACCGTGTTCTGGTCGCCGGTATAGGCATGGATCGTGGTCATGTAGCCGCGCTCGATGCCGAACGCCTCGTTCAGCACATAGGCGACCGGCGCCAGGCAATTCGTCGTGCAGGACGCGTTCGAGACGACGTGGTGCGCGCTCGTCAGCTGGTCCTGGTTGACGCCCATGACGACCGTCAGGTCGACGCCGTCGGCCGGGGCCGACACCAGCACGCGCTTGGCACCGGCTTCGAGATGCTTCGCCGCCGTCTCGCGCTTGGTGAAGATGCCGGTGCATTCCAGCGCCACGTCCACGCCCAGCTCGCCCCAGGGCAGCTTGGCCGGATCGCGCTCGGCGGTGACGCGGATCTTGCCGCGGCCGACGTCCATCCAGCCCTCGCCGGTCGTGACCTCGGCCTTGAGGCGCCCGTGCACGCTATCGTAGCTCAGGAGATGCGCGTTGGTCGCGACATCGCCCAGATCGTTGATGCCGACGACATCGAGGTCGGTGCGGCCCGACTCGATGATCGCGCGCAGCACCAGGCGGCCGATGCGCCCGAAGCCGTTGATTGCAACCTTCACTGCCATGCTGATCTCCCGAAAGGTACCGACGTCGTCCGACGAGCCGGCTTATCTCACATCAAAGGAAAAGCCGCCGGAAGGGGTTTCCCGGCGGCTTGAGGTTGCTAGACGCCTTCCTTGGCGGCGGCGACCACGGCTTCGACCGTGATGCCGAAATGCTGATAGAGCTTGTCCGCCGGACCGGACGCGCCGAAGCTCGACATGCCGACGAAGCGGCCCTTGGTGCCGATCCAGCGCTCCCAGCCGAATCCCACGGCGGCCTCGACGCCGATGCGATTGTCGGTCTCGCCCAGGACCTCGGTGCGATAGGCGTGGGTCTGTTCGGCAAACAGCTCCCAGCTCGGCATCGAGACGACGGCGGTCGGGATGCCCTCGGCCTCCAGCTTCTCGCGGGCGGCCATGGCGAGCGCCACTTCGGTGCCGGTCGCAAGGATCGTCGCCTTGCGCGGACCCGACGCGGGGGCCAGCACATAGGCGCCGCGCGAGGAGCTGTTCTCGGCACCGCTTGCCCGCAGCGTCGGAATGCCCTGGCGCGACAAGGCCAGGATCGACGGCCGTGTCTTATGCTGGAGCGCCAGCGCCCAGCATTCCGCCGTCTCGATCGGATCGGCCGGGCGGAACACCAGCAGGTTCGGGATGGCGCGCAAAGCCGCCAGGGTCTCGACCGGCTGATGGGTCGGGCCGTCTTCGCCGAGGCCGATCGAATCATGGGTCATGACATGGATGACCCGGATGCCCATCAGCGCCGCCAACCGGATCGACGGGCGGTTGTAATCAGCGAACACCAGGAACGTACCGCCATAAGGCACCAGACCGCCATGGACCGCGATGCCGTTCATCGCCGCGGCCATGCCATGCTCCCGCACGCCCCAATGGACGTAGCTGCCGGAGAAATCCTTCGGTGTCGCTACGGTCTGGGTCTTGGCCTGGGTCAGGTTCGACGGCGTCAGGTCGGCCGAGCCGCCCAGCAGCTCCGGCATGACCGGGGCCAGCGCGTTCAGCACCTGCTGCGAGGCCTGGCGGGTCGCGATCTTCGGCCGCTCGGCCGCGAACTTGGCGACGATCTCGACGATCGCCTTGTCCCAGCCCGGGGTCAGCTCGCCGGCGATCTGGCGGTCGAACGTCTCGCGCACCTCGGCCTTGGCCGCGGCATGACGCCTTTTCCAGGCGGCATGGGGTGCGGCGCCCTTGGCGGCGACCGCCTTCCACTGGGCGCGGATGTCGTCCGGCACCTCGAACGCATCGTACGGCCAGTTCAGCTTGATCCGGGCGCCTTCGATCTCTTCGGCGCCGAGGGCGGCACCATGGGCGCCGGCAGTGCCGGCCTTGCTGGGCGCGCCCAGGCCGATCGTGGTCTTGCACGCGATCATCGACGGCTTGTCGGTCACGGCCTTGGCGGCCGCGATCGCGCGCGACACCGCCTGCGGGTCATGACCATCGACCGCCTGCACGTGCCAGCCATGGGAGCGGAAACGCATTTCCTGGTCGTCCGACACGGCGAGGTCCGTCGCGCCGTCGATCGAGATCGAGTTATTGTCCCAGAACACGATCAGCTTGCCCAGCTGGTAGTGCCCGGCGATCGACATGGCCTCGTGGCTGATGCCCTCCATCAGGCAACCGTCGCCGGCGATGACGTAGGTATGGTGGTCGACCAGCGCGTCGCCGAAGCGGGCGTTCAGCAGCCGCTCGGCGAAGGCCATGCCGACCGCGTTGGTGATGCCCTGGCCCAGCGGCCCGGTCGTCACTTCCGCACCGACGATATGGCCGTATTCCGGATGGCCGGCGGTCATGTGGCCCAACTGGCGGAAATGCTTGATCTCGTCGAGCGTGACGCCCGGATATCCCGTCAGGTGCAGCAACCCGTAGAGCAGCATCGAGCCATGGCCGGCCGACAGCACGAAGCGGTCGCGATCGGGCCAATGCGGGTCGGTCGGATCGAATTTCAGATGCTCGGCAAACAGCACGGTCGCGACATCGGCCATGCCCATCGGCATGCCGGGATGACCCGAGTTCGCCGCCTCGACCGCATCCATGGCCAGCGCCCGCAACGCATTAGCCATACGGCCATAGGTCGGGTCCTGCTTCAGCGGGGTGAGGTCGGCGGGCTTGGCCGTGGTGTCTGACGAGCTCATGGGCGCGGTCTCTCGAAACTGGAATGCGGGAACCCGCGCGACGCGGACCCGCATCATTCAAAAAGCGGGCGCACATTGCGGCGCAAGCGCGCCTTGGTCAACACACGCGAGCGCAAGGCGGTTCTGCTGGAACCCTCGAACGTGACGCGATGCGGGAATTGGCGGGAAGCCGGGGCGGCGATCCTGCGGCCGCCATCATCGGCAAATGCGGATAGGTCGGCTGCCCTGCATCCATGCCTTTTGATTGACCGCGGATATCCTGGAGGCTAACGCTCTCTGCGGGTTTCACCGAAGGCATGGCAGGCGATGGCAGATCTGGCGGCGGCGGCGGCGCGATTGACGCGGGCAGTGGATCGGCTCGAGACGGCGATGGTGGACCAGCGCGGGCGCGGCGCCGAGACGCGCGGGCGCATGGCCGGCGAGCTCGCGTCCGCCCAGGCCGAATTCGCCCAGCTGACCCAGCGGACGGAGGGGCTGGGCGATCGGCTCGACGGCGCCATCGACCTGATCAAGACCGCGCTGGAGGCCTGAGCGATGGGATCGGTCCAGGTTACCGTCAACGGCCGCGCCTATTCGGTCGCCTGCGACGAGGGGCAGGAGGCGCATGTGGTGCGCCTTGGCTCCTATCTCGAACAGAAGGTCGGGCAACTGGTCAAGGCGGTCGGCCAGGTCGGCGACGCCCGCCTGCTGGTCATGGCCAGCCTGATGATCACGGACGAGCTGGTCGATACCGACCAGGCGTTGACCCAGCTCAAGAACGCAGCGGCCCAGGGCGGCAAGGCCGGCGAACCGTTTGTCCTGCCGACGGGCGTCATCTCGCCACCGGCACCGCCACCGCATGAGTCCGTGCTGGCCGAAGCGCTGGAAACTTTGGCCGATCGCATCGAAGCCATTGCAGCGGAGCTCGAGCAGGACTACCTCTAAGGACTAGGGCGGGGCTGCGCAGCGCGTCAGGCAGTTCAAACCCCGGGGCCATAATGTACCTCTCGGGGGCTGTCTCTGTCGGAGCCGTGGTTCCGATACGCGGTCCCCACCTGCACTAGCAGGCCACGAGGGTACGACAAGTCCAACGGCCGTCGCGGCTCCGCTCTAGATCTCTCCTCCGCCTTGCCGAAAGTCCGCCATGCCGTCTGCGCCCGATCCGTTGAGCCAGGCCAAGTCGATCTTGCGCGGACAGGCGGCGGAACGGCGCACCCAGGCCCATGAAATCGAAGGTGGGACCGCCAGCGGACGGCTGGTCCACCAGGGCTTCGACGCACTCGCGGCACTGCAACCCCGGATCGTGTCGGGCTTCTGGTCGATCCAGAGCGAGATCGACGTCCGTCCGCTCATGCTGACGCTGGCATCGGCGACCGGGGCGATGCTGGCCATGCCGGTGGTGATGGGACGGGGCCAGAGCCTGGTCTTCCGCCGCTGGCACGTCGGCATGCCGATGGTCGCCGGGCCGTTCGGAACGGCCCATCCGGCCGAAAGCGAGCCCGTGCTGGTGCCGGACCTGATCCTGGTGCCGCTGCTCGCCTTCGACCGGCGCCGGCATCGCCTGGGCTACGGTGCCGGCTTCTACGACCGGACCTTGGCGGCGCTGCGGTCGGCCGGGCCGGTCACCGCGGTCGGCATCGCCTATGCCGCGCAGGAAGTGGCCGAAGTGCCGACCTGCGATCACGACGAACGGCTCGACCTGATCCTGACCGAGCGCGGTCTCATCTGAATTCATGCGAATGCCGGCGCCGCGCAGACGCGGCCCCGCCCAATGGGAAGTATCGATGCGCCTGTTGTTTTTGGGTGACGTGCTGGGCCGATCCGGCCGGGACGCCGTGATCAAGGAAATGCCACGGCTCAAGAGCGAGCTCGCGGCCGATTTCGTCGTGGTCAACGGCGAGAACGCGGCCGCCGGCTTCGGCATCACCGACAAGATCGCCAAGAGCTTCTACGACGTGGGCGTCGACGCGATCACCACCGGCAACCATGTCTGGGACCAGCGTGAGCTGATGGGCTCGATCGACGGCGATCCCCGGCTGCTGCGGCCGGCGAACTTCCCGGCCGGCACGCCCGGCAAGGGTCTGCGCACGTTCCAGCTGTCCGACGGCCGCCGCATCGTCGTGATCAACGTCATGTGTCGGCTGTTCATGGATCCGCTCGACGATCCGTTCGCCTGCCTCGACCGGGAACTGGCCGGGCGCCAGCTGGGCGGCAATGTCGCCGCCGTGCTGGTCGACGTCCATGGCGAGGCGACCAGCGAGAAGATGGCGATTGGCCACTATCTCGACGGTCGCGCCTCGCTCGTCGTCGGGACCCACTCCCACATCCCGACGGCGGACGCCCAGATCCTGACCAAGGGCACGGCCTATCTGACCGATGCCGGCATGTGCGGCGATTATGATTCCGTCATCGGCATGCAGAAGGAAGCGGCGATCCACCGCTTCGTGCGCAAGACGCCGGGCGAGCGCCTGACGCCGGCCGAGGGCGAGGCGACCGTGTGCGGCGTATTCGTCGAGACCGACGATGCGACCGGCCTCGCCAGGCGGATCGCGCCGATCCGCGTCGGCGGCCGCCTGCAGCCGGCCTGGCCCACCTGAGAAGCAGACCCGCTAAATACTCGCGGGACACGGCCCAAATCCCGCCATATTGGGCTGTTATTCACGTCGGATGCTGCAGGGAACCAGAGCGGACATTGCTCTCGCCACCACATGTGGTATCCAACACCCATAACTCCGCATTAGTTGGGTCGATCGTTCGATGGCTGGCCATTCCCAATTCAAGAATATCATGCACCGCAAAGGTGCCCAGGACGCCAAGCGCGCGAAGGTCTTCACCAAGATCATCCGCGAGCTGACGGTCGCCGCCCGGTCCGGGTTGCCCGACCCGGCCTCCAATCCGCGCCTGCGCGCCGCGATCATCTCGGCGCGCGCCGGCAACATGTCCAAGGACACGATCGATCGCGCGATCAAGCGCGGCGCCGGCGGCGAAGACGGCACGAACTACGAGGAAGTGCGCTACGAGGGTTATGGTCCCGGCGGCGTCGCGCTCATCGTCGAGGCGCTGACCGACAACCGCAACCGCACCGCGGGCGACGTGCGGACCGCCTTCAACAAGGCCGGCGGCGCACTGGGCGAGACCAACAGCGTCAGCTTCATGTTCCAGCGCCTGGGCCAGGTGATCTATCCCGCCAAGATCGCGACGGCCGACGCCATGCTCGAAGGCGCCATCGAGGCCGGTGCCGACGATGTCGAGAGCGGCGAAGAGGAGCATGCGATCCTGTGCGCGCCCGACGACCTGTCGGCGGTGCGCGACGCGCTCGAAGCGACGTTCGGTCCGTCGTCCTCGGCCAAGCTGGTCTGGCGCCCGGCCACGACCGCGCCGGTCACGGACGAAGATGTCGCCCAGTCGCTGTTCAAATTCATGGACGTGCTGGAGGACAATGACGACGTCCAGACCGTCTATGCCAATTTCGACATTCCCGACGAGTTGATGGCGAAGCTCGAGGGCTGACGGAGACCCGATGACCGCCGGTCCGCCCCCGCGCCGCCTGCTCGGCCTCGATCCCGGCCTCCGCCGCACCGGCTGGGGCATCGTGGACATGGCCGGACACCATCTGCGCTACGTCGCGTCCGGCGTGGTCACGAGCGACGAGACGCGCGACATGGCCGACCGGCTGGTCGAACTGCTGACCGGCATCAACCGGGTCCTGGACGAATGGAAGCCCGACGAGGCGGCAGTCGAGGAGACGTTCGTCAACAAGAATCCGGCTTCGACCCTGAAGCTGGGCCAGGCACGCGGCGTGGCCATGCTGGCGCCGGCGCTGCGCGGGCTGCAGGTCGCCGAATATTCGCCGAACCTGATCAAGAAGACCGTGGTCGGCGCCGGCCATGCCGACAAGGCGCAGATCCAGATGATGGTGCGCCGCCTGCTGCCCGGCTCGTCCGTGACCCAGGCCGACGCCGCCGATGCGCTGGCCGTCGCGATCTGCCATGCGCACCATGCCCAGACGCGCCGGTTCGCCGCCGTGGCGGCCCGGTGATGATCGTCCGCCTGACCGGTCAAGTGGATGACGTCGGGCTCGACGGCGTCATGCTCGACGTCCAGGGCGTGGGCTATCTGCTGATGGTTTCGACCCGGACCCGCGCCGAGCTGCCGTCCAAGGGCGAGACCGCGTCGCTGCTGACCGAAATGCAGATCCGCGAGGATCATTGGAGCCTGTTCGGCTTCATCGACCGGGCCGAGCGCGACTGGTTCCGCACGCTGACGACCGTCCAGGGGGTCGGCGGCCGGGTGGCGCTCGCCATCCTGTCGGTGCTGTCGCCCGACCATCTGACCCGGGCGATCCTGGCCCAGGACAAGGCGTCGCTCGCGCGCGCCGACGGGGTCGGCCCGAAGCTGGCGGCGCGCCTGGTGACGGAACTGAAGGACAAGGCGGCGGCCCACGGGCTGGCGCCGGCGGCGCCGACCGGCACGGTGATGGCGCTTCCCCCGGTCCCGACCAATCTGGCCGGGCCCGCCGAGGATGCGATCTCCGCGCTGGTCAACCTCGGCTATCGCCGGCCCGAGGCGCTGATCGCGGTCGCGACCGCCCAGCGCAAGCTGGGTGACGGCATGACGGTCACCGACCTGATCCGCGCCGGCTTGAAAGAGATCGCGTCGTGAGCGACTCCGACCGGATCGTGGGCGCGGAAAAGGGCACGGCCGACCGGCCGGAGGTCGCGATGCGGCCGCTGTCGCTCGATGATTTCGTCGGCCAGCGCCAGGTGCGCGAGAACCTGCGCGTGTTCATCGCCGCCGCCAAGGGGCGGGGCGAGGCGCTCGACCACGTGCTGTTTCACGGGCCGCCGGGCCTGGGCAAGACGACCCTCGCGCAGATCGTGGCCGCCGAAATGGGCGCGGGCTTCCGCGCCACCTCGGGGCCGATCATCCAGCGCGCCGGCGATCTGGCGGCGCTCCTGACCAATCTCCAGCCCCACGACGTGCTGTTCATCGACGAGATCCACCGGCTGCAGCCGGCGGTCGAGGAGGTGCTCTATCCCGCGATGGAGGATTTCCAGCTCGACCTGATCATCGGCGAGGGACCGGCCGCGCGCTCGATCCGCATCGACCTGCCGCCCTTCACGCTCGTCGGCGCCACGACCCGCTCGGGCCGCATCACCCGGCCGCTCCGGGAACGGTTCGGCATTCCGTTGCGGCTGCAATTCTACGAGCCGGACGAGCTGGAACGGATCATTCAGCGCGGCGCGCGTTTGCTCGCCATGGAACTCGCTCCCGATGGTGCCGCCGAGATCGCCCGCCGTGCGCGCGGCACGCCGCGCGTCGCCGGCCGGCTGCTGCGCCGGGTGCGCGATTTCGCCGCCGTGGCCGGCCTGGACCGGATCGATGCCCTGGCGGCCGACCATGCCCTGAACCGGCTGGAGGTCGATCGCTCCGGCCTCGACGCCATGGATCGCCGCTACCTCCAGGCCATCGCCGAGCATTATGCCGGCGGGCCGGTCGGCGTCGACACCATGGCGGCGGTGTTGTCCGAACAGCGCGACGTGATCGAGGACGTGATCGAGCCCTACCTGATCCAGCAGGGCTTCCTGCAGCGCACGCCGCGCGGCCGGCTGCTGACCGACAAGGCGTTCGGCCATATCGGCATGGCGGTCGTGCGCCCCGCCGGCCTGCAACTCGACCTGCTCGCCGCGGAAGAGGAGGCCGACGTTTGAGCCTCGATCCGACCAGCGGCCATGTCGCGGACGGCGTCCACCGCTTCCCGATCCGGGTCTATTACGAAGACACGGATGCCGGCGGCATCGTCTATCACGCGAACTACCTGCGCTTTGCCGAGCGGGCGCGGTCGGAATGCCTGCGCGTCGTCGGCTGGCAGTACGACCGCCTGCTGGCCGAAACCGGGCTCGGCTGGGTCGTGCGCCGGGCGACCATCGATTTTCGCCTGCCGGCCCGCCTCGACGATGCGCTGGTGGTCGAAACCCGGCTCATGGACATGAAGGGCGCGCGCATGACCGCGCGCCAGACCGTGCATCGCGGGGCCGACCTGCTGGTTGGCCTCGATCTTGAATTGGTGCTGCTGACGCCCGCCGGGCGTCCCGGCCGCATCCCCGCGTCGCTCGCCGACGCGATCCGTCCTTTCCTCGTCTCCGTAACCGCCGAAGTGAGCGCGCCAGAGCCATGCAAGCCGTCGACACCGTGAATCTTGGCGGCGCCGCCGCCCCCACACTCTCGATGATCTCCCTGTTCCTGCAGGCGGATCTGATCGTGAAGGGCGTGATGGTGCTGCTTCTCGCCGCCTCGTTCTGGAGTTGGGCGATCATCTTCGACAAAGTGCTGAAGGTGAAACGCCTGGTCCGCGCGGCCGATGCCTTCGAGGAGAGCTTCTGGTCCGGCGGTTCGATCGAGGACCTGTACGACCGCATCGGCTCGCGCCCGGTCGATCCCATGTCGGCGACCTTCGCCGCCGCCATGCTGGAATGGCGCCGCTCGGCCGCCAAGGGCCTGGTCGTGGTCGGCGCCCTGCAGGCCAGCCTCAAGGAACGCATCGAAAAGGCGATGAACGTAACGGTCGGCCGCGAGCTGGAGCGGGCGGAACGCTACATGTCGTTCCTGGCGACCGTCGGCTCGACCGCGCCGTTCGTGGGCCTGTTCGGCACGGTCTGGGGCATCATGAACTCGTTCGAGGCCATCGCCGCCAGCAAGAACACCAGCCTGGCCGTCGTGGCGCCGGGCATCGCCGAGGCGCTGTTCACGACCGCGCTCGGCCTGATCGCGGCCATCCCGGCGGTCGTGGGCTACAACAAGCTGACGACCGACCTCGGGCGCTACGGCAACCGGCTCGATAATTTCGCGTCCGAATTCAGCGCCATCCTGTCGCGCCAGCTCGAGGAAAAGGTCTAACGCCATGGCCGGATCCTTGATGGGTGGCGGTCGGGGCCGCCACGGCCGCAACAGCCGACGGCCGATGTCGGAAATCAACGTGACGCCGATGGTCGACGTCATGCTGGTGCTCCTGATCGTGTTCATGGTCGCGGCCCCGCTCCTGACCGTGGGCGTGCCGGTCGACCTGCCCAAGACCCAGGCGCCGACGATCAACGAGCAGAAGGAACCGCTGGTCGTCACGATCAAGGCCGAAGGCCAGATCTTCGTGCAGGAGACGCCGATCGAGGCGGATGCGCTGCTGCCCAAGCTGCAGGCGATCACCGAGAACAACCAGGACGCCACGATCTACGTGCGCGGCGACAAGGCGATCAACTATGGCCGGGTGATGGAGGTGATGGGGCTGATCGCGTCGGCCGGCTATACCAAAGTCTCGCTCATCGCGGAATTGCCGCAATCCGGCGGGGCCGCCGGCAAGGCGCCTGCAAAGAAGCCATGATTCCGTTGTGACATGATGGCCTCTCTTGGCGTTCTACCGATGATGGACATTGAATTTCCGATCCTTTGGCGGCTTTGCGGCGCTTCCCGACGCGGAGCGCGCCCGTGAAGCGCTTCGACGAAATGCGCGAGGGCCTGGTCGTCTCGTCCGTGCTGCACACGGCGATCATCCTGGTCATCCTCCTGGGCCTGCCGGATTTCCTGAAGAAGGATCCGCCGCCGGAGGAGACGGCGATCGCGGTCAAGCTGATCAACCTCGCCGACGTGACGCGGGCGACCCAGCGCAATCCGAAGCCGGTCGAGAAGGCCGAGATCGACACGCCGCCGCCGCCGGTGCCGGCCGTGAAGCCGGAACCGAAGCCCGATCCGCTGACCCCGCCGCCGCCCAGCCCGCCGCCGTCCTCGCAATCGGCCCCGCCGTCGCCGCCGCCACCGCCCCAGCCGCCGAAGCCTTCGCCGCCGCCACCCCCGCCGCCGCCGACGCCGGATCCGATCCCGGCGCCGAAGCCGCCGGAGCCGAAGCCGGAACCGCCCAAGCCCGACCCGCCGAAGCCGGAACCCAAGCCGGAGCCGCCGAAGCCGGCCGCGAAGCCGACGCCGCCCAAGCCGGACAAGACCAAACAGGACCTGCAGGTCGACGACCTGCTGAAGAACCTGACCGCCAAGGCGACCGCCCAGGAAAAGCAGGACACGCCGCCGAAGCCGACGAAACAGGTCGCGACGGCAGCGGCCTCCGCGCAGCCGAACGCGCCGTTGGGCTCACAACTTTCCACATCGGAAAAAGACACAATCATCGCGCAGATTGAAAAATGCTGGAGTCCGCCGATGGGCGCCAAAGACGCGAAGAACCTGATCATCACGCTGCGCGTTCAATTGGCGTCGGATGGCACGGCCCAAACGGTGCAGATCGTCGATCAGGGGCGTTACACCAGCGACGGTTTCTTCCGGGCGGCCGCGGACAGCGCGGTTCGGGCGATACACAACCCGAATTGCGTGCCACTGAAGGTGCCGCCGGACAAGTTCGACCAGTGGAAGAATATGACCCTCAATTTCGATCCAAGGGACCTCCTATGAAACGAGATTTTCGGCGCGTTCGGTTCAGCGGCCTCTGTGCGATCGTACTCGGGCTCCTCAGTTTCGCGCCCGACGCGCGGGCGGATCTCACACTCGACATCACGAGGGGCAACCCACAACCCTTGCCGATCGCGATCCCGGGTTTCCTCGGCCAAGGGGGTGACGCGCAGGTCGGCACCCAGGTCAGCCAAGTCGTCTCGGCGGATCTCGAGCGTTCCGGACTGTTCAAGCCGCTCGATCCGCGTGCGTTCATCCAGGATCCCGCCGCCCTGGTGCCCGTGCCGCGCTTCGCCGATTGGAAGCTGATCAATGCCCAGGCGCTGGTTTCCGGCGCGGTGACGGCGCAGCCCGACGGCCATCTCAAGATCGACTTCCGGCTGTGGGACGTGCTGGGCGGTACCCAGATGGTGGGGTTCAGTTACAATACCCCGACGTCGAACTGGCGCGAAATCGCCCATATCATTTCGGACCAGATCTACAAACGCATTACCGGCGAGGACGGTTACTTCAATACCCGCATCGTCTATATTTCGGAAAGCGGACCGGCCCAGCGGCGGATCAAGCGCCTCGCCATCATGGACCAGGACGGCTTCAACAATAAGCAGCTGACCGACGGTCGCGCGCTGGTGCTGACGCCGCGCTTCTCGCCGGCACCAGGGTCGCAGGAAATCACCTATCTATCCTACGCTCAGGGTGTGCCGCAGGTGTTCCTGTTCAATATCGACACGCGCCAGCAGGAAGTGCTGGGCCAGTTCCCGGGCATGACCTTCGCGCCCCGCTTCTCGCCGGACGGCAACAAGATCATCTTCAGCCTGTCGGGCGGTGCCAATTCCCAGATCTATACCCAGGACCTGCGGACGCGGAAGGTCACCCAGATCACGTCGAGCGCTGCCATCGACACCGGACCCAGCTATTCGCCCGACGGTAGTCAGATCACGTTCGAATCCGATCGCGGCGGTACGCAGCAGGTCTATGTCATGAACGCCGACGGCTCCAACCAGCATCGCGTCAGCTTCGGGACCGGCCGCTATGCGACGCCGGTCTGGTCGCCGCGCGGCGACCTCATCGCCTTCACCAAGCAGGAGGGCGGTAATTTTTCGATTGGTGTCATGCAACCGGACGGACAGCGCGAGCGTATACTGACCAGTGGGTTCCTGGTTGAAGGTCCGACTTGGGCGCCGAACGGCCGCGTATTGATGTATTTCAAGCAAAGCCCTTCGGATGCCTCGGGTCGCGGTGACTCGACGCGTCTCTATTCGATCGATTTGACCGGCTTCAATGAACGAGAGGTTGTGACGCCCCAAGACGGTTCGGATCCGGCCTGGTCGCCACTACTTCAGTGAGAACCCCTTGAACGGATGGAGAAAGGTCGGTATATTCCGGCCGTTTTCACCAACCGTTCGCGCGCGGTGGGTGGCGGCTCGCGTGCCGCAATACGAGGCTGCCACCCGGTAGGTCCCGACTTTCTCCCGAATCTGGTTACGCTGAAGGAACACAAAAATGCGGATTCAACTCCTCGGCCTGATGGCCGCCATGACCGTCCTGGCCGCTTGCGACACGACGCCGACCAACACCAACACCGGCACGAGCACCGCGTCGACCCCGACGACCTCTGCTCCGTCGACCTCGCTCGCCGACGAGCTGAAGACCCAGGTCGGTGACCGGGTCCTGTTCGCCTACGACAAGTCGGACATCTCGCCGGAGGCTCGCGCCATCCTGACCCGTCAGGCCGCGTTCATGCAGAAGTATCCGTCGGCGACCTTCACGATCGAAGGCCATTGCGACCAGCGCGGCACGCGTGAGTACAACCTCGCCCTCGGCGAGCGTCGTGCGACCTCGGCTAAGAACGGCCTGGTGGCTCTCGGCGTCGCCGGTGGCCGCCTGCAGACCATCAGCTACGGCAAGGAGCGTCCGGCAGTCGTTGGCAACAATGACGCCGCCTACGCCCAGAACCGCCGCGCTGTGACGGTCGTCAACTAACATTCCGTCGACGGGCGGCGTCGCGTGCGCCGCCGCCCGCAGCGGATGAAGACCGGCGTCGGGATCGGCTCGTGAGAGCGCGCTCCCGACGCCCTTTTTTTGCCCGATTCGGGGCGATAGATGACGCCTGTTCGGGATCGCCTCACTTTCGGGTGCCACGTCCGGGCTGTGGCGGAAATCAGACGGTCGATGCCGTCCGATGCGCCATTCGCGATGCTTTGCCCTCTCGACCGTTGACGGGAAGGGGGCATGCCGACATGAAGTATCTGGTCGGCGTCGGCGTCCGTTCGTCTAGCGGGATCTTCATGCACAAGTTCTGTTCCGGTCTGGCCGCAATTCTCCTGAGCCTCGGCGCCGTTTCGGCCATGGGGTCGGCGTTCGCCCAGGACCGTTCGACCAACGATCGGCTCGACCGGCTGGAGCGCGACCTGAACCAGGTCCAGCGCCAGCTCTATCGCAACGAGGTGCCGGTCAGCGGACCGCCCGGCGTGGCGCCGTCCGGTGACGGCGGGACCCCGGCGCTCAATGCCGAGATCCGCATGGATCAGCTCGAGCAGCAGATGCGCACCATGACCGGCCAGCTCGAAGAGGTACAGAACGGCGTTTCCGAACTGAAGAACCGGCTCGACAAGCAGCAGCAGGACAACGAGCAGCGGCTGCAGGCGCTGGAACATCCGGATGGGGGTGGCGCACCGCCGCCGCGGGGCGGTGCCCAGGCGGTCGATGCCCCGATCTCCGCGTCGCCGGGCAAGCCTGCTTCGCCGGGCGGCGCCGGCAACATGGATGCGCCGGCCAGCACCGGCGGCTTCCTGAGTTCTCCGGGCGGGGGCGGCGGCAAGCCCGCGAGCCCGCCGCCGGGCAAGGCGGTGGCCCTGCCGGCCGGCTCGACCACCGACCAGTATAATTTCGCTTTCGGCCTGCTGCGCAGCCAGGACTATCCGGCCGCGGAATCCGCCTTCAGCCAGTTCGTCCTGAAGCATCCGCAGGATGAACTGGCCGGCAACGCGCAATATTGGCTGGGCGAGACCTTCTTCGTGCGCAACGACTACGCGTCGGCGGCGGCGGCCTTCGCCAAGGGCTACCAGCAATATCCAAAGAGTCCCAAGGCGCAGGACAACCTGCTGAAGCTCGGCGTCTCGCTGGGCAACACCGGGCGCAAGCAGGAAGCCTGCCTGATCTTCGGCAAGCTGGAGCGCGACTTCCCGAACCTCGCCCCGACGAACAAGGACCGGGCGGTGCGCGAAAAGCAGCGGCTGGGCTGCTGACCCCTTTGGCGGGCGGCGCTCCGGTCGATCCCTCGCCTCATCGTCCCGGCGCCGTGGCGGCAGGTCGCACCCCGCTCGACGACGCGGCATTCGCGAGCGCCATGGCCGCTGTCGGTCCGTTCGAACCGGCTCCCGACCTGGCCGTTGCGGTTTCGGGTGGTGCCGATTCCCTGGCCCTGGTGCTGTTGGCCGACCGTTGGGTTCGGGCGCATGGCGGCAGCGTCGTGGCGCTTACCGTCGACCATCGGCTGCGCGCGGCCTCGACCGCCGAAGCCGGCCAGGTCGCCCGGTGGCTCGGTGCCCGCGGCATCCGGCACGAAACCCTGGCGTGGCAAGGGCCATATCCGCTCCACGATCTGCAGGCGGCGGCCCGCGCCGCGCGGTACCGGCTGCTCGGCGAATGGTGCCGGCGGGCCGGCGTGCTGCATCTGCTGACTGCGCATCATCAGGACGACCAGGCGGAAACCCTGATCCTGCGGCTCGGGCGCGGCAGCGGCCTCGCCGGTCTTGCGGGCATGGCGCCGATCGTCGAGGCCGACCATCATCGGCTGCTGCGGCCTTTGCTGGGCGTGCCGGCGGCGCGCCTCAAGGCAGCGCTGGAAAGTATGGGCCAGCCCTGGCTCGAAGATCCGAGTAACGACAATCCCGCCTTTGCCCGGGTCCGCGTCCGGACCCGGAAAACCCTGCTCGCCGACGTCGGCCTGACGCCCGAGCGCCTGGCCGATACCAGCCGCCACCTGGGGCGGGCGAGAGCCGCGCAGGAACGGCAGGTCGAGCGCGTGCTGGTCGCGGGCGTCGACCTGCATCCGGCCGGCTTCGCCCTGCTCGACCCACGCCCGTTCGCGCTGGCACCCGACGAGATCGGTCTGCGCGCGCTCGCCGCGATCGTCGCCACCATCGGCGGCGAAGAATTTCCGCCGCGGTTCGACCGCCTGGAACGGGCGGCCCGGGCGATCTTCGACGGCGCGCTCGGCGGCGGCCGGACGCTCGGCGGCTGCCGGATCCTGCCGTGGCGGGGCAGGGTGCTGGTGCTGCGCGAACCGGCATCGGTCGCCCCGCCGATGGATTTTCCCGTGGCCGGCGGGACTCTATCCTGGGATCGCCGGTTCCTCGTGACCCTCCCGGCTGGGCCGGATTGGCGCGGCTTTCGCATCGGCGCCTTCGGTATCGAGGGCCCGGCGACCATGAGCGGGATTGTGCAAGCGCTTGGTACACCCCATTTGCCCTCAGGAGTGCGGCCGTCCTTGCCCGCTTTCTGGCGGGAAGGTACTCTGCTCAGTGTCCCCCATCTTGGTTGGATGCGCGCGGGTGCCGTGATCCGGTTTCGGCCGACACGATCGTTGACTGGCAGCGGATTTACCGTTGTTTAGTGGACGGCGCGCCTTATGTGATCTCGAGTGTGGTCGTTTGGTCGGCTCGCTTCGAGTGGGTGCCAGCAGGTGGTATGGTACCGTGACGTGGGTATACGTCGACGGACGGAACGAAAGGCCTCGACCGTGAACAATTTCGGGAAGAATCTGGCGCTCTGGATCATTATCGCGCTGTTGCTCGTTGCGCTCTTCAATCTGTTCCAGAGCTCTTCCAGCCGCGGTCCCCAGACCAGCATCGCCTATTCGGAGTTCCTCAGCGACGTGGACCGGAACCAGGTTTCCGATGTCACGATCCAGGGACCCACGCTCAACGGCCATTATACGGACGGTCGTGCCTTCTCGACCTATACGCCGAACGATCCGGGGCTGGTCGGTCACCTGACCGAGAAGAAGGTCCGGATCACCGCGCAGCCGATCGAGGATAACGTCCCGTCGCTGTTCGGCATCCTGATCAACTGGTTCCCGATGCTGCTGCTGATCGGCGTCTGGATCTTCTTCATGCGCCAGATGCAGGGCGGCGGCGGCCGGGCCATGGGCTTCGGCAAGTCGCGCGCCCGCCTGCTGACCGAGAAGGTCGGCCGCATCACTTTCGACGACGTCGCCGGCGTCGACGAGGCGAAGCAGGACCTCGAAGAGATCGTCGAGTACCTGAAGGACCCGCAGAAGTTCCAGCGCCTGGGCGGCAAGATCCCCAAGGGCTGTCTGCTCGTGGGCCCGCCGGGTACCGGCAAGACGCTGCTGGCGCGCGCCATCGCCGGCGAGGCGAACGTGCCGTTCTTCACCATCTCGGGCTCCGATTTCGTTGAGATGTTCGTCGGTGTCGGCGCGTCCCGCGTCCGCGACATGTTCGAACAAGGCAAGAAAAACGCCCCGTGCATCATCTTCATCGATGAAATCGACGCGGTCGGCCGCCATCGCGGTGCCGGCCTGGGCGGCGGCAACGACGAGCGCGAACAGACCCTGAACCAGCTTCTGGTCGAGATGGACGGGTTCGAGGCGAACGAGGGCGTGATCCTGATCGCGGCCACCAACCGCCCGGACGTGCTCGATCCAGCCCTGCTGCGCCCCGGCCGCTTCGACCGCCAGGTCGTGGTGCCGAACCCGGACGTGCTGGGCCGCGAGAAGATCCTCAAGGTCCATATGCGCAAGGTCCCGCTCGCGGCCGACGTCGAGGCCAAGGTCGTGGCGCGCGGCACGCCGGGCTTCTCCGGTGCCGATCTCGCCAACCTCGTCAACGAGGCGGCGCTGATGGCGGCGCGCAAGGGCAAACGATCCGTCTCCATGCTCGAATTCGAGCAGGCCAAGGACAAGGTCATGCTGGGCGCGGAACGCCGCTCCATGGTCATGACCGACAAGGAAAAGGAACTGACCGCCTATCACGAGGCCGGTCATGCCCTGGTCGCGCTCTATCAGCCGCTGCATCACCCGCTGCACAAGGTCACGATCATTCCCCGGGGCCGGGCGCTGGGCGTCACCTGGTACCTGCCGGAGCGGGATCAGCTCAGCCAGTCCTTGAAGGAACTGACCGGCCGCATCGCGTCGACCTTCGGCGGCCGTGTCGCTGAGGAAATCATCTTCGGCGAAGAGAACGTGACGACCGGTGCCGCGAGCGACATCCATCAGGCGACCTCGACTGCCCGCCGGATGGTAACCGAATGGGGCATGTCGGAGACGCTCGGCCGGATTCGCTACAGCGACAACGAGGAAGAGGTGTTCCTCGGCCACTCGGTCACCCAGCGCAAAAATGTGTCGGATGCGACGGCAAAGCTGATCGACGACGAGATCCGGCGCATCGTCGAGACCGGCGAGGCGACGGCGCGCAAGGTGCTGACCGAGCATGTCGATGAACTGCATGCGATTGCCCGGGCGTTGCTCGAATACGAGACGCTATCGGGTGACGAGTGCCGCAAGATCATCGCCGGCGAGAAGATCGAACGCGATCTGACCGACGACGACACCCGCCCGGCTACCCCGCGCCGGTCCTCGATCCCGCCGGCCGGTGGGCGCAAGGACAAGCCGGCGGGCGGTCTCGAACCCGAGCCGCAGCCGAATACCTGATGGCGCCGGCCAATCCGGCCGGTCGTTCCGAACTTCGAGGCCCCGCCGCAAGACGGGGCCTCGATTCGTTGGAACGCCTGCCGCCGACATCGCTGTATCTTTGCCCCCAAGGATTCCTGGCCGGCGCGACCGCCAGCATGGCCATCGATGCCGGCCTCGCCTGGCGTGTCGCCGGCGGCTGGATGGCCGCGACCCTCATCGAGATCTTCGTGCGCAATCCCGACGGCGGCGCCGACAGGCTTATCGTTTCGGTTCCGGAACTATCCGCTTGGCTCGGCGAGACTGACGGTGCCGCTGCCCGACGCCTGCGCGAGCTTGCCGAACGGCTGCAGACTCCGCGTGCACCCTGGGCCGGCTTGGCCCTGGATCGACCCCACGCCATGGGTATCGTCAACACCACGCCCGACAGTTTCTCCGACGGCGGCGACCATGATGGCATCGAGGCGGCGGTCGCCCACGGCATGGCGTTGCGCGCGGCCGGGGCGGCGATCCTCGACGTCGGGGGCGAATCGACCCGGCCGGGTGCCGCCGGGGTGTCGGTCGAGGCGGAGATCGAGCGGGTCGTGCCGGTGATCCGCGGGCTGGTCGCCGAGGGCGCGCTTGTCTCGGTCGACACGCGGCGGGCCGCCGTCATGGCAGCGGCGCTCGATGCGGGAGCCGTCATCCTGAACGACGTGCAGGCGCTGACCCAGCCCGGCACCCTGGCGTTGGCGGCGAAGACCCAGGCCCCCGTCGCACTCATGCACATGCAGGGGGAGCCGCGCACCATGCAGGCCTCGCCCCGCTACGACGTCGCTGCACTCGACGTGTTCGACTGGCTGGACGCCCGCGTTGCCGCCTGCGGGGCGGCCGGCCTGCCGCGCGACCGCATCCTGGTCGATCCCGGCATCGGTTTCGGCAAGGCGCTCGGTCATAATCTCGGAATCCTCGCGGCTCTCGGGCTCCTTCACACGCTGGGCACCGGCATCCTGCTGGGCGTGTCGCGCAAGAGCTTCATCGGCAAGATCGATGGCAGCGCCGATCCCAGGCGCCGCCTGGGCGGCTCGCTGGCCGCTGCCCTGGACGGATGGGGGCGGGGCGCCCAGATTGTCCGGGTGCATGACGTGGCCGAGACGATCCAGGCGCTGCGCGTTGCCCAGGCAATTGCGGAGGCGCGCGCCCAGCTTAGCTCGCGCGCGGGCGAGGCACTTGCTATAGAGGCAGCGGCGATCAGCCGGAGGAATGAATGATGACGCGGAAACTTTTCGGTACCGACGGGATCCGGGGCACGGCCAACACGGCGCCCATGACCGCCGATATCGCGCTCAAGGTCGCGGTCGCGGCGGCGCGCCATTTCCGCCGGGGCAATCACCGCCATGTCGTCGTCATCGGCAAGGACACGCGGCTGTCCGGCTACATGCTGGAACCGGCGCTGACCGCCGGCTTCATTTCCATGGGCATGGATTGCGTGCTGGTCGGCCCGATCCCGACCCCGGCGGTCGCCATGCTGACCCGCTCGCTGCGCGCCGACCTGGGCGTGATGATCTCCGCCTCGCACAATCCCTATGAAGACAACGGCCTGAAGCTGTTCGGTCCCGACGGCCAGAAACTGTCCGACGATATCGAGGCGGCGATCGAATCCTCTGTTGCGACCGGCACCAACGAGGATCTGGCGCCTTCGGCCCATCTGGGCCGCGCCCGCCGGCTCGAGGACAATGGCGGCCGCTACATCGAATGGGTCAAGAACACCCTGCCGCGCGGCATGCGGCTCGACGGCATCCGCATCGTGATCGATTGCGCCCACGGCGCTGCCTACAAGGTGGCGCCCAGCGTGCTCTACGAACTGGGCGCCGAGGTCATTCCCCTGGGCGTCTCGCCCGACGGGTTCAACATCAACCGGGATTCGGGCGCCATGTCGCCCCGCGCCATGCAGCAGGCCGTGGTCGAGCACAAGGCGCATCTGGGCCTGGCGCTCGACGGCGATGCCGATCGCCTGTTGGTGGCCGACGAGACCGGACAGCTGCTCGACGGCGACCAGCTGATGGGTCTGATCGCCAGCCGCGCCCATCGCGCCGGCAACCTCAAGGGCGGCGGCCTGGTCGCGACGGTCATGTCCAACCTCGGGCTGGAACGCTACCTGGACGGCCTCGGCCTCAGCTTGGCGCGTACGGCGGTCGGCGACCGCTACGTGTTCGAGCACATGCGCGAGCACGGCTTCAATGTCGGCGGCGAGCAGTCGGGCCACATCATCCTGACCGACCATTCCACGACCGGCGACGGGCTGCTGGCGGCGCTGCAGGTGCTGGCCGCGATGATCGAGCGCAATGCGCCCCTGAGCGAGGTCGGCCGTGTCTTCACGCCGCTGCCCCAGCGCCTGAAGAGCGTCCGCTTCGCCGCTGGCAGCGAGCCCCTGAAGATGCCGCGGATTATGGAGGCGATCCGCGCGGCCGAGGCCCAACTGGTCGGCAACGGCCGCCTGCTGCTGCGCAAGTCCGGCACGGAGCCGGTCATCCGCGTCATGGCGGAGGGCGAGGACGAGGCGCTGGTCACCGCGGTCGTCGACAGCCTGTCCGGGCTCATCGCCGAGACGGCCGGCGGTTCGGGCCCGGCTGGGCATTGACCGCCCCGCCGCGCATCCTGATCGTCGCCGGCTCGGATTCCGGCGGCGGTGCCGGCCTGCAGGCCGACCTCAAGACCGTGCTGGCGCTCGGCGGCTACGGCATGACCGCGGTCACGGCGCTGACCGCCCAGAATACTCTGGGCGTACACGAGGTCCTGCCCGTGCCGGCCTCGTTCGTGCGCCGCCAGATGCGGGTCGTGCTCGACGATCTCGGCGCCGATGCGGTCAAGACCGGCATGCTGAAGGATGCCGGCATCATTGCGGCGGTCGCCGAAGAATTGCCGGACGGGGTGCCGCTGGTGGTCGATCCCGTGATGGTCGCCAAGGGCGGGGCCGCTTTACTCGATCCCGATGCGATCGACGCGTTGAAGCGATTGCTGTTGCCCCGAACCACGGTGCTGACGCCGAACCTGCCGGAGGCCGAAGCGCTGCTCGGCCTCACGATCGGCGATCTCGACGGCATGAAGCGCGCGGCCGGAATCCTACTAGGCCTCGGGCCGGCGGCAGTCCTGCTCAAGGGCGGCCACCTGCCGGGCGATATGGTCCATGACGTGCTGGCCGACCGGTCGGGGATCCGGATATTTTCCGCGCCGCGCATTCCGTCCCACCATACTCATGGCACCGGTTGCACGCTCGCATCGGCATTGGCAACCGGGCTGGGCGCCGGTCGGCCGCTGGCCGAGGCGGTCGCCCGCGCACGCGAGTATGTGCGCGAGGCGATTCGGGCGGCGCCAGGGTTCGGGCGCGGCCACGGCCCGCTCGGCCACGGCCATACGGTCGGTAAATTCTAGAGTCCGAGGACATTCATGATGATGCGAACCGGCTTGCGCTGGCTCTGGCTGACGGGCGTGGTCGCCGCCATCGACCAGATCTCGAAGATCCTGCTGATCGAGCGGCTGCCGCCGTTCCGGCCGGTCGCGGTCCTGCCGTCGTTGAATTTCCTGCTGACCTACAACACCGGTGTCTCGTTCAGCTTCCTGCAGCTGCCCGGCGGCTGGCAGCGCTGGCCCCTCGCGATCTTCGCGCTGGTCATCGTCGCGGTGTTGGTCGGCTGGCTGGCGCGCATGGCATCGGACCGGCGCCTGCTTGCGGCAGCCGTCGCGATCGTGCTGGGCGGGGCGGTCGGCAACTTGATCGATCGGATCGTGCAGGGACAGGTGACCGATTTCATCCAGGTCTATTGGGGCACCTGGTCGTTCGCGATCTTCAACCTGGCCGATGCTGCGATCACCGTCGGCGTGGCGCTGATCCTGCTGGATAATCTGCTCGGCGGCGACGGCCGGTCACGCCAGGGCGCCTGACCGGCCGGGATATCCATCCGATCGGCTAATGGGCGATCTCATGGCCGATCAAGGCGCCGCCGACGGCGCCACCCACCGTGGCCGCGGTCTTGCCGTCGCCCTTGCCGAACTGGTTGCCCGCATAGGCACCGGCACCGGCGCCCACCGTCTCGGCGCACGCGCCCAAGGCCAGGGGGGCAAGGATCATGATCGCGATCGCCAGCTTCTTCAGCGGGCGAGCGCGCTGGGTGTCAAAATCGCGCATGACGTTCTCCTGTTGACGAACCTGTCACCCCAGACCAACAGGCGAGCGGGCAGACGGTTCCGACCCGCGGCGTCAGACGACCGACAGCAGCGGATCGGGCTCGGCGTCGCGCAGGTCGCGCAGGGTGGCCAGCGCCGTCTCCAGGATGCCGAGATCGGCCACGGTGCCGAGGCAGACACGCACACCGTTCACCGGAGCGATGCGCCCGACCGTGAAGGCGTTGGCCCCGGTCACGGCGATGCCCAGCCGCCGGGCCTCGGTCACGAATTCGCTGGCGCGCCAGCGCTCGTCGAGCGGCAGCCACAGGTGATAGGCGTTGGGATGTCCCATCACGTCGGACCCCAGGACCCGCCGGGCCAGGGCCTGGCGCTGCGCCGCTTCATGTCGCTTGGTCGCCGCCAGCCGCTCGGCGGCGCCGCTCAGGATCCAACGCGTCGCGATCTCGACCATCAGCGGCGGCACCATCCAGATCGTCGATCGCACGGCGAGGGCCAATCGGTCGACCCGATCGGCCGGCGCCAGGATATAGCCGATGCGCAGGCCGGGTGCCGCGCTCTTGGATAGGCTGGTCACCAGGAAGGTCCGCTCCGGCGCCAAGGCGGCGAACGGCGTCGGGCGGTCGATCAGGAAGCCGTAGACGTCGTCCTCGACGATCAGCACGTCGTGGCGCCGCGCGATCTCCACGATCGCCCTCCGGCGGTCGACCGGCAGGACGCCGCCCAGCGGGTTGCTGATGTTCGGCGTCAGGTACAGCATCCGGATCGGCCATTGCCGGCAGGCCGCGGCGAAGGCATCGGGCAGGACACCATGTTCGTCGACCGCGATGCCTTCCAGCCGGACCTGGCGCAGCTGGCAGGCCGCCTTCAGGCCTGGGTAGGTCATGGCCTCGGTCGCCACCACGTCGCCCGGATTGGCATAGGCGCCGAGGATGGTCGACAGGCAGTGCTGGCCGCCCGCGGTAACCAGGATCCGGTCGGGCGTGGTTTCCGCCCCGGTCAACCCCAGCCAGGCGGCGCCGGCCGCCCGGGCCGGCGGCAGGCCGGTATGGTTCTGATAGCGCAGCAACTCGCCCAGATCCGGCTTCTCGGCGATGGCGCGCAGGGTTTCGGCGAACAGCGCGGTCTCTTCGCCGGGCATCGGATGATTTTGCGCCAGGTTGAGCAGCCCGGCCGGCTCGAGCGCGCGCTCGGGCGGCAACGCGGACGGCACTGGCGGCTCGAGGCCGCGGATGAAGGTGCCGCGCCCGACCTCGCCGGCGATCAAGCCGCGCCGCTCGGCCTCGGCATAGGCCCGGCTGACCGTGCCGACCGTGACTTTCAGATGCCAGGCCAGATCGCGGTGGGTCGGCAGGCGGTCGCCCGATCGCAGCCGGCCTTCGCGCAGGTCCAAGGCGAGCGCTTCGGCGATGGCGCGATAGCGGGGCCCGGTAAAACGGGCGAGGTCTGGTTGCCACATTGTCATGATGACAATATTCGGTTTGACCGAGGGATCTTGTCAATGTCTCTATTGAATAGATACAATTTTCCGTCATCTCGCTTGGAGGAGATGAATTATGGGTACAATACTGGTCGAGCGGCAGCGCGGGGTTCCCGCGCTCGAGGCAAAATCGCTGGGCGTCGGCCTGCTCGCGCTCGCGGCACGCTGGCTGTCGCGCGTTCGGTCCCGGCGGCAATTGCGGCTGCTGCTGGCCGATCCCCGGGTGCTGGCCGATCTCGGCTTGACCGCAGACCAGGCCGATCAGGAATCCTTGAAGCCGTTCTGGCGCTAAGACGGAGCTTTGCGGGACATGACGACAGAACTCTCGATCTATCAGGTCGACGCCTTCACCGACGAATTGTTCGGGGGCAATCCGGCCGCCGTCGTTCTGCTGCAGGAATGGCTGCCGGATGCGCTGCTGCAAAAGATCGCCGCCGAGAACAATTTGGCCGAGACCGCCTTTCTCGTCCCCGAGCGCGACATGTACCACCTGCGCTGGTTCACGCCCAAGATCGAGGTCGACCTGTGCGGTCATGCGACCCTGGCCTCGGCCCAGGTCGTGTTCGAGATGCTCTATCCGGGTCGGCGCTCCGTCACCTTCGTGACCCGCCGGGCCGGCCCGCTGACCGTCACCGTCCAGGGCGACCGGCTGGCGATGGATTTCCCGTCGCGTCCGCCCGAGCGCATCTCGCCGCCGGCCGGGCTGGTCGAGGCGCTGGGGGCCGAGCCGGTCGAGGTCTGGGCGTCGGGCAAGCTGCTGGCGGTGTTCGAGACCGAGGGCGCAGTGAAGGCGCTGCAGCCGGACTTCCGCCGGGTCGCGGCGCTCGATTGTTTCGGCGTGATCGCGACGGCCCCGGGCAACGATGGTGTGGATTTCGTGTCGCGCTACTTCGCCCCCCATGCCGGCGTCGACGAGGATCCGGTCACCGGTTCGGCCCATTGCGTGCTGGTGCCTTACTGGTCCCGGCGCCTGGGCAAGGCGAAGCTCGAAGCGCGCCAGATCTCCGCACGTGGCGGCCGGCTGTCGTGCGAGGATCGGGGCGAGCGGGTGACGCTGGCCGGACGCGCCGTGCTATATCTCGAAGGACGGATCTTCGTGCCGTCTCCCATCGACAGCCCCTGATGCCGCCTTCGCGGAGCCTCTGATCGTGAACCCACTCGCCATTTCCTTCGACGATGTCGCTGCCGCGCACGAGCGCATCGCATCGGTCGCCCACCGTACGCCGGTCCTGACCTCGACCACGGCCGACACGCTCGCCGGCGCGCAATTGTTCTTCAAATGCGAGAACCTGCAGCGCGTCGGCGCCTTCAAGTTTCGCGGCGCGTACAATGCCATCGCCCAGTTCGATCCGGATCAGCGGACGCGCGGCGTCGTGGCCTATTCCTCCGGCAACCATGCCCAGGGCATCGCGCTCGCCGCCCGGCTGCTGGGCGTGCCGGCCGTGATCGTCATGCCGCATGACGCGCAGGCGACCAAGCTGGCCGCGACGCGGGCGTATGGGGCGGAAGTCGTCCTCTACGATCGCTATACCGAGGACCGGGACGCCATCGGTAAAGGCCTGGCCGAAGCGCGTGGCCTGACCCTGATCCCGCCCTACGACCATCCGCATATCATGGCCGGGCAGGGCACCGTCGCGAAGGAACTGATCGAAGAGGTCGGGTCGCTCGACGTGCTGATCGCTCCGCTCGGCGGCGGTGGCCTGTTGTCCGGCTGCGCCACGGCCGCCAAGGCGATGAGCCCCGGCTGTATCGTGATCGGCGTCGAGCCGGAGGCCGGCAACGACGGGCAGCGCAGTTTTCGCAGCGGCCAGATCGTGCGCATCGAGACGCCCAAGACCATCGCCGATGGCGCGCAGACCCAGTTCCTGGGGCAGCATACCTTCCCGGTGATCCAGCAGCGGGTCGACGACATTCTGACCGTCACCGACGGTGAACTGGTCGAGGCGATGAGATTTTTCGCCGGCCGCATGAAGATGATCGTCGAGCCGACGGGCTGCCTGGCCGCGGCCGTAGCCTTTGGGCAGCAGCTCGATCTCAAGGGCAAGCGGGTCGGCGTGGTGCTGTCCGGCGGCAATGTGGACCTGGGCAATTTCGCGAAGTTGCTGCAGGCCGCTTAAGGCGGCAAGCGGGTCTGCCTTGCCCGGCATGCACTTCTCGCTCCTCGCCTGATTTGTCTTTCATACCAAATCGTTACGCGAGAAGATCGGCGATCGGTTGCGCGCGGAACGATCTTCCCGATTGACCGCGCGTACGGCGGGCTGGACGCTAGCCACCGGCATTCGAGCCGCCCCGATGGGTCACTCTCTCCTGCGAACGAGACCGATGAAGCCGCAACGCCGTCCCGCCTGCACCCATTTCTCCTCCGGCCCCTGTGCCAAGCGTCCGGGCTGGAGCCTGGCCGCGCTCGAAGCGGCGGTCATCGGCCGCTCGCACCGCTCCAAGCTCGGCAAGGGACGGCTGCATGAGGTGATCGAGCGGAGCCGGCGGGTCCTGGGCGTGCCGGCGGACTATCGCATCGGCATCGTTCCGGCGTCCGACACCGGGGCGGTCGAAATGGCGCTCTGGTCGCTGCTCGGGCCCCGTCCGGTCGACCTGCTCGCCTGGGAAAGCTTCGGCGACGGCTGGGTCGGCGACGTGCTGAAACAGCTGAAGCTGCCCAACGCGCGGCGAATCGCGGCGACCTATGGGCAATTGCCGGACCTGGGCGTGCCCGATCCGGCCCATGATCTGGTCTTCACCTGGAACGGTACGACCTCGGGCGTCCGCGTGCCGAACGGCGACTGGATCGCGGACGATCGGGCCGGCCTGACCATCTGCGACGCGACCTCCGCCGCCTTCGCCATGGAGCTGCCGTGGCCGAAGCTCGATGTCGTCACCTGGTCCTGGCAGAAGGTGCTGGGCGGGGAGGCGGCCCACGGCATGATCGCCTTGAGCCCGCGCGCGGTCGAACGGCTCGAATGCTCCGTGCCGCCCTGGCCGATGCCGAAGATCTTTCGCATGACCAGTGGCGGCAAGCTGATCGAGGGGCTGTTCGAGGGCGAGACGATCAACACGCCTTCGATGCTCGCGGTCGAAGATGCGGTCGACGGGCTGAAATGGGCAGAGGGCGTCGGCGGCCTCGACGGCCTGCTGGCCCGGACCCGCGCGAATTTCGCCGCGATCGAGCGCTGGGTCGCGGCGACGCCGTGGATCGCGTTTCTGGCGGAGCGGCCGGAAACGCGCTCGACCACCTCGGTCTGCCTCGTGTTCGTCGACGACTGGTTCCGGGGCCTGAAGCCCGACGTGCAGGCGAAAGTCGCCAAGGACGTGGTCGCGAGGCTGGAGGCGGAAGGCGTCGCCTTCGACATCGGCTCCTACCGCGACGCCCCTGCCGGCCTGCGCATCTGGGCCGGCGCCACGGTCGAGACCGCCGACATCGACGCGCTGCTGCCCTGGATCGACTGGGCCTACGGCGAAGTTCGGCCGGGTTAAGCCACCATGGTCATCCCCGCCTGCGCGGGGATGACGGAAGAAAGGCAGCTCGCGTACCCCTGCCGTGGCATCGACAGGTCGCCCTACTCCGCGATCGCCCGCATGGCACGATAGAGGTCGGCCTTGCCCTCGAAGCCGATGCCGGGCAGGTCGGGCATGGTGATGTGGCCGTCGACGACCGCGACCCCGTCCGGGAAACCGCCATAGGGCTGGAACAGGTCCGGATAGGATTCATTGCCGCCGAGGCCCAGACCGGCTGCGATGTTGAGCGACATCTGATGGCCGCCGTGGGGGATGCAGCGTCGCGGCGACCAGCCAGCCTCCTTCAGCATCTCGAGTGTGCGCAGGTACTCGACCAGGCCGTAGCTCAGGGCGCAGTCGAACTGCAGCCAGTCGCGGTCCGGCCGCATGCCGCCATAGCGGATCAGGTTGCGGGCGTCCTGCATCGAGAACAGGTTCTCGCCGGTCGCCATCGGGTTCGGATAATGCTCGGCCAGCGCCGCCTGCAGCGCGTAGTCGAGCGGGTCGCCGGCTTCCTCGTACCAGAACAGGTCGTACTCCCTCAGCGCCTTGGCATAGGCGGTTGCCGTCTGGAGATCGAACCGGCCGTTGGCGTCGACCGCCAGGCGCTGGCCGGGCTTGAGCATGCCAAGGACGGCCTCGATGCGCAGGCGGTCGTCGGCGAGCGGCGCGCCGCCGATCTTCATCTTGACCACGGTGTAACCACGGTCGAGATAGCCGCGCATCTCGGCCTGCAGCTGCTCGATGCCCTTGCCCGGATAATAATAGCCGCCGGCGGCATAGACGAACACACGCGGATCGGCGGCGCCGGTACCGTAGCGTTCGGCCAGCAGCCGGAACAGCGGCTTGCCTGCGATCTTGGCGACCGCGTCCCATACCGCCATGTCGATCGTGCCGACCGCGACCGAGCGCTCGCCATGGCCGCCCGGCTTCTCGTTGCGCATCAGGGTCGCCCAGATCTTGTGCGGGTCCAGGTTCCCGCCTGTCTCGTCGATCAGGTCCTTGGGATCGGCCTCCATCAGGCGCGGCCGGAACCGCTCGCGGATCAGCGCGCCCTGGCCATAGCGGCCGTTGGAATTGAAGCCATAGCCGACCACCGGCCTGCCGTTGCGCACCACGTCGGTGACGACGGCTACGACCGAACAGGTCATCTTGGAAAAATCGATATAGGCATTGGCAATCGGCGAGGCGATCGGCGCGGTCTGCTCGCGGATGTCGACGATACGCATGGCTTCGGGCTCCCGATGGTTCCCAGCCTCTCTAGCGCGAACGGCGCGCTCCGGCCATGCTCGATCGGCGACGGGGCGGCAATTTGTCTCCGGTCGTCCGGCTTTCCATTGCCCGGCAGGCGCAAACCCGCTATTTCCGGCGGATGGACGATACGCTGCACCCGGCGCTGCTGCCTCACGGCCTGCGCGACATCCTGCCGCCCGACGCGCGGATCGAGGCGGATACGGTCGAGCGCCTGATGGCGATCCTCGGGCACCATGGCTACGACCGGGTCAAACCGCCGCTGGTCGAATTCGAATCGAGCCTGCTCGACGGGCCTGGCGTTGCCATGACCCACGAGACCTTCCGGCTGATGGATCCGATTTCCCACCGCATGATCGCGGTGCGCGCCGACATGACCCTGCAGATCGCGCGCATCGCGACGACGCGGCTGGTGAAGTCGCCGCGCCCCTTGCGCCTGTCCTATGCCGGCCAGGTCCTGCGCGTGCGCGGCAGCCAGCTGCGTCCGGAGCGGCAGGTCGGCCAGGTCGGTGCCGAGTTGATCGGCTCGGCGGCTCCCGAGGCCGATGCGGAGGTCGTAGCGCTCGCGGCCGAGGCGCTGAACGCGATCGGCGTGCCCGGCCTGTCGGTCGATCTCACCCTGCCGGTGCTGGTGCCGGTGATCCTGCAGGCGCTGGGCGTCGAAGGCCGGGCGGCGGAGCAGCTGCGCGGCGCGCTCGACCGCAAGGATGCGGCGGCGATCGCCGCGATCGGCGGCCCCTCGGCCGAGATCCTGGGCGGTTTGATGGCCGCGGCCGGCCCCGCCGACCGCACCTTGGCGGCGATCGCGGCGATCGATCTGCCGGAAGGCGGCCGGACCCAGGTCGCAGCCCTGACCGAGATCGTGCGGTTGATCCGTGCGCGCGCGCCGGATTTGATGCTGACGATCGATCCGGTCGAGAATCGCGGCTTCGAATATCACACCGGCGTCAGCTTCACGATCTTCGCCCGCAATATCCGCGGCGAGCTAGGCCGGGGCGGGCGCTATATCGCCGGCGGCCACCAGGCCGAAGACGGCTATGCCAGACGGACGGCGCCCGACCCGCAACCCTCGACCGGCTTCACGCTCTATTCCGATACGGTGCTGCGCGCGCTGGTGTTCGGGCCGCAGCCGCCCCGTGTGTTCCTGCCGCTGGGTGTCGAGCATGCCGTGGGCGTCGAGCTGCGCACCGCCGGCTGGATCACCGTCGCCGGCCTGGAGCCGGTCGCGGATGCCGCGGGCGAGGCGCGTCGACTCGCCTGCAGCCACCTGCTGGTCGACGGCAAACCCGCGGAAGTCTGACCGCAAAAACCCGCGATTGGCCGGTCTGCATTGTCGGCGCTTGCCGTCAGGCGTCCAAGAGTGGTACCTGCCCTCGTTAATCCGTGACAGAGGGGCAAGACCCATGGCCAATGTCGCCGTCATCGGCGCCCAGTGGGGCGACGAGGGCAAGGGGAAGATCGTCGATTGGCTTTCGAGCCGCGCCGAGATCGTGGTTCGCTTTCAGGGCGGCCACAATGCGGGTCATACGCTGGTCATCGGCGAGACCGTCTATAAGCTGAGCCTGCTGCCGTCGGGCGTCGTCCGGCCCGGCAAGCTGTCGATCATCGGCAATGGCGTCGTCGTCGATCCATGGCATCTGGTGAAGGAAATCGCAGCGATCCAGGACAAGGGCGTGTCGATCACGCCCGAGTCCCTGCGGCTGGCCGAGAATGCGACGCTGATCCTGCCGCTCCATGGCGTACTCGACCGCCTGCGCGAAGAGGCGCGGGGCGAGAAGAAGATCGGCACGACCGGTCGCGGCATCGGTCCCGCGTACGAGGACAAGGTCGGCCGCCGCGCGATCCGCGTGTGCGACCTGGCCGAGCCGGAGACCCTGGGCGAGAAGGTCGACAGCCTGTTGCTGCACCACAACGCCCTGCTGAAGGGCCTGGGCGAGCCCGCGGTCGACCGCGAGGCGCTGATCCAGGGCCTGCTCGAGATCGCCCCCAAGATCCTGCCGTACGCCTGCTCGGTCTGGAAGGTGCTGGACGAGGCCAAGCGGGCCGGCAAGCGCATCCTGTTCGAGGGCGCGCAGGCGGTCATGCTCGACGTCGATCACGGCACCTATCCGTTCGTGACCTCGTCCAATACGCTGGCCGGCCAGGCCGCGGCGGGCTCGGGCATCGGTCCCGGCGCCGTCGGCTATGTGCTGGGCATCGCCAAGGCCTATACCACGCGCGTCGGCGCCGGGCCGTTCCCGACGGAACTGAAGGACGAGACCGGCGAGTTGCTGGGCCAGCGCGGTGCCGAATTCGGCACGGTAACGGGCCGCAAGCGGCGCTGCGGCTGGTTCGATGCCGTCATGGTCCGCCAGGCGTGCAAGGTCGGCGGCGTCCACGGCATCGCGCTGACCAAGCTCGACGTGCTGGACGGCATGAAAGAGATCAAGGTCTGCGTCGGCTACAAATACAAGGGCCGGACCTACGATCATCTGCCGTCGGGCCTGCTGGCCGACTCCCTGGTCGAACCGATCTACGAGATCTGCGAAGGCTGGCAGGAATCGACCCGCGGCGCACGCTCCTGGGCGGCACTGCCGGCGACGGCGATCAAGTACATCCGCCGGATCGAGGAACTGATCGAAACGCCGGTGGCCCTGTTCTCGACCAGCCCCGAACGCGACGATACCGTCCTGGTACACGATCCTTTCGCGGATTGAACCACCGATTATACTGAGACGGCACGAACCGCCCTGACGGGGTCCCGACCTCCGGGGTGGTTCGTGGGACAACGCGTTCAGCGGATCGGGGTCGATGGCGAAACCCGCAGCGGCAATGGGTGGGGCGAAGTCAACGAGCGTGCGCCTGCACGATCGGTTCGACATCCTGAACGACGTGCCGCTGAACGATCTGCGCTCGGGCGGCACCGGCGCGTTCGCGGTCGAGGATCTGCGCTCGGCCGGGGCGAGCTTTTTCGCCCTGATCGCCGATCCCGCCTTGCCGCCGCGTGCCCAGGCCCTGACGGCACTCCGGATCATGAAGCATCCGGCGGTCCTGACGCCGATCGATTTCGGCCCGGTCGACTGGGCCCCGGCCGATCGGCGGTGCCTGGCCTTGATCTGCGAACGCCCGGCCGGCGGGCGACTGGTCTCCAGCAACGATCAGGTCATCACCCCCTGGTCGGACGACGACGTGCTGCACCGGCTGATCCAGCCGCTGTTTCCCGGCCTGAAGGCGCTCGCCACGGAAAACATCGCCCATCGGGCGATCAGGCCGACCAACATCCTGTTCCGCGATCCGGCACGCCGACAGGCGATCCTGGGCGAGTGTTTCACGGCGCCGACGGGCTTCGACCAGCCGCTGGCCTACGAGACGATCGAGAACGCGATGACGATGCCGGGCGGTCGCGGCGTGGGCACGGCGGCCGACGATCTCTACTCCCTGGGCGTCACGATCCTCTATCTGATGCTCGGCCGCACGCCCGGCGGTCCGCTGACCGACGAACAACTGATCGACGAGAAGATCCGGCGCGGTTCCTACGCGGCGCTCAGCGGTGAGCTGCGCCTTTCCGGATCGCTGCTCGAGCTGTTGCGCGGCCTGCTGGTCGACGATCCGTCCGATCGCTGGACCGTACGCGAGATGGACATGTGGCTGCAGGGCCGCCGCATGTCGCCCAAATCCCCGGCCGGCAGCCCGCGGGCGGTCCGCCCGCTCGAGCTGGGCAAGGAACAGATCTTCACCGCGCGCGGGGCCGGCCGGATGCTGGTGCGCCAGGGCGATCAGGCGGTTCACCTGATCCGCGGCCATCATCTGGAGGTCTGGCTGCAGCGGACGCTCGCCTACAAGCCGACGACGGATGCCTTCGCGCTCGCCATGGCCGACGCCGACGATACGGCCGGCACCGCCGGCGTTCACGACGCCCGGCTGATCGCCCGGGTCGTGATGGCGCTCGACCCGAGCGGACCGATCCGCTATCGCGACGTCGCCGTGACGCCGGAAGGGCTTGGCTGCGTGCTGGCCTTGACGCTGACCCGGCAGAAGGACGTGAGGCCGCTGATCGAGATCGTGATGGGCCGCCTGCCGCAATTCTGGATCCGGTGCCAGCCCATCCCGAAGTCCGATCACCCGGTCATGTCGATCGAATTCGACCGCATGCGCCGCATGCTCGACGATCATCGCCCGGGCCTGGGCCTGGAGCGGCTGGTCTATGACGCCAACCCCATGCTCCATTGCCTGTCGCCGCTGATCGAACGGGACTATGTCGATCAGGCCAGCGACCTGTTGCCGGCGCTGGAACAGGCGGTGCTCGACGGCAAGATCGAGAGCCTGGCGGTCGACCGGCACATTGCCGCCTTCGTCGCCAACCGGTCGAAGAACCTGGACGACCAGGTGCTGACCGCGCTCGGCCAGCCGGATGCCGCCACGCGTCTTTTGGGCCAGATCTATCTGCTGGCGTTTCTGCAGGCCCAGTCCGGGCCGCCCAGCGTGCCGGCGCTGACCCAACTGCTCGGCAGGCAGGCGACGCCGGTGATCGAGCGCTACCGCAGCCGACCGACCCGCGACCGCCTGGATTCGCACCTCGCGGCCGTCCTCGCCGAGGGCAGCCTGGTGAAGCTGGTCCATTTTCTCGATAGTCTGGAAGAGCGTCAGCACGATGCACAACGCTTCACCCTGGCGCGTCGGCAATTCGGCCGGGCGTCGGCCGGGCTGCACGCGATCGAGACCGAACGGCTGCGGCTGCCCGAGACGTCGACCGAGCTGGGCGGTGTCATCGCCGCGGCGGTCTCGACGGTCGTCGGCGTCATCGCCGTCGCGATGAGCCTGTTCCATTTCGGCATGCTGTAGCGTCGGGCATGGCGAAACCCCCCGCGATCCGTCCGCAACGCGCCCTGGCGCGCCCCCGCTCCGGCGCTGCCGTCAAGGCAGTACGCCGCCCGGTCCGCAAGCCGGTCGCGCCCAAGAAAGTCGGGACCGTCCGGCTGTTCTTCCTGGGGCTCGTGATCATCGGCCTGGCGACTTTCGCAGCGCCAACCTGCGTGCTGCTGCTGGTCGGCATGGTGCCGAGCATCGTCGCCTACGTGGTCGACCGCAATGAACGGCCGATGCTGGCCTTTACGGTCGCACCGCTCAATCTCGCCGGCCTGATGCATTATCTGCTCAGGCTGTGGACCGGCGGCGACACCATGCCGGCCGCCGTCCACATGCTGACAGACGTCTATGTGTGGCTCGTCATCTATCTGTCGGCGGGTGCCGGCTGGTTGCTGTTCCTAGGCATGCCTACGATCGTCGCGATCACCATCGGCCGCTCGCTCAACAGCCGCAAGGCCAAGCTCGACAGTCTCCAAGCCAGGCTCCGGGCGGATTGGGGCACGGAAGTCGCCGGCACCCAGGATTGAAATAAACGCAGGGCAGCTTCTCGCGGATCATTGCATGGCCATAGTCGAAGCCGGTATGATCGTACCGGCTGTGGCAGAGCGCCGCATATTTTGAGAGTGAAAGGCGCGGATGTCGGTCCTGCCGCAGACGAATCCCGGTATGTCGGCCACGTCCGGGGCGACAGTGCGGCTGAAAGACCGCTTCGATATTCAGTATGACGAGCCGCTGGCCGGATTTCGTTCGCCATCGGCGCCGGCCTTCGCGGCCCGGGATACGAAGGCCCAAGGCAGCCGCCATTTCGCCCTGATCTGCGATCCGAAGATGCCGCCGCGCATGGAAGCGGTGCGCAAGCTCCAGCTGTTGAAGAGCTACGGCGTGCTGACGCCGGTCGAAGTCGGCGCGGTCGATTGGGCGCCGGCCAACCGGCGCATGTTCGCCATGGTGTTCGAACAGCCGCTCGGCGACCGGCTGGCGGGGCCGGGCGAAAACGTGATCGAGCCATGGAGCGAGGAAGCGCTCGTCGCCCATATCGTGGCACCGATCATTCAGACCCTGATCGACCTGGAGCGCGAAGGCCTGCCCCATCGCGGCATCCGGCCCGGCAACATCTTCTTTCGCGACGCGAACCGGCGGGTCGCCATGCTCGGTGACTGCGTGACGGCGCCGCCCGGCCTCTATCAATCGGTCGTCTACGAAACGATCGAGGGCGCGATGGCCCAGTCCCACGCCCGGGGTGCCGGGTCGCCGACCCAGGATCTCTATGCCCTGGGCGTGATGGTCCTGCATCTGCTGTTCGGCAAGATGCCGGGCGCCGGCGTCAGCGAAGAGAAGATCGTCGAGGACAAGATCAAGCGTGGTTCGTTCTTCACCCTGGTGAACGAACAGCGGGTGCCGACCGGGATCGGCGAGCTGGTTCGCGGCCTGCTGATCGACGAGCCGCAGGGCCGCTGGCGGCTGGGCGACGTCCAGATGTGGCTCGACGGCCGCCGCATGACCGCCAAACTGGTCCCGCAGCCGGCCCGCGCCCAGCGCGCCTTCGAGCTCGAGGGCGAGGAATGCATGACGGCGCGGCACGTGGCGCTCGCCCTCGACATGATGCAGCCCGAGCCGGCCGGCCGGGTGCTGCGCGGCCAGAGTTTCGAGCAATGGATCACCCGGACCCTCGGCGACAAGCAGGTGGTCGAGGCGATCAATACGGCGTTCGCGACGCGCAACGATTCGACGGCCGGACCGGCCGGCCAGAATGCGCAACTGGTCAGCCGCATGCTGATGGCGCTCGATCCCGCGGCACCGATCCGGTACCGCGACGCGTCGACCGCGGTCGACGGGATCGGCGCGCTCCTGGCGGTGACCATGCTGAACGGCGGGGATCTGCTGCTGCCGGCCGAACTGCTGCAGGCGCGTCTGCCGCAGTTCTGGTGCCTGCGCCAGGGGTCGGCGAAGGGCGAGGACCAGGCGACGATCCGCTTCTTCGACAAGATGCTGCGCCATCTGGAGGACAAGCGGCCGGGCTACGGCATCGAACGGGTCGCGTACGAGATGATGCCGGGATTGCACTGCCTTTCGCCCTTCATCGAGCAGCGCTACGTCGATCGTACGCCCGATCTCCTGGCCGCGATCGAATTCGGGGTCCAGGCCAAGACGATCGACATCTGGCCCGTCGACCGCCATATCGCGGCTTTCATCGCCGTCCATGAGATGGATGTCGACGACGGGCTGTTGTACGCGCTCGTCCAGGCCGATCCTGCGACCCGCATCCTGGGAAACCTGCGGCTGTTGGCCTTTCTGCAGGAAAATTACGGGCCCCAGCTGGTGCCGGCACTGATCGGGCTGTTCGCCCACCAGGCGAAGCCGGTGATCGAGCGGTTCAAGAGCCGCTACACCCGGACGCGCCTGCAGAACGGGCTGTCGGCGGTGCTGAAGGAAAACAATCTCCGCAAGCTGGCCGACTATCTCGACAGTGCCGACGAGCAGCGCAAGGACGCCCAGCGCTTCCAGCGCGCCCGGCTGGAGTTCCAGCAGATGGTCAAGCAGCTGGAAAAATGCGAGCGGCAGACCGAGGAACTGAACTCGACCGCCAAGGTCGCCGGCCACTCGGTCGCGGTGAAGATCGCCAGCCTGATCTCGAGCGCGATCGTCGCCGTGACCCTGTTCGCCATGGGGGTGATCTGACATGGCCCGGCCACCGGCACCCCGCCCCGGCGCCAAACCCGCGCCGCCGCGCAACAGCGGTCGCGAAGGCCTGCACAGCGTCGAGGTGCAGCGGCGCGCGCCGGCTCCGGGGAACGGCAAGAAGGTTACTTTGGCGTTGGCCGTCGTGGTCATGCTGGTGCTGGCCCTGTTCGAGCGGCCGATCTGCCTGTTGATGACCCTGGCGCTGGTGCCGACCATGGTCGCCTGGCTGATTGACGACACACCGGGGCAATCGCTGATCCGTACCGTGGCGCCGCTCAATTTCGCGAGCTCCCTGCCCTTCGCGATCAAGCTCTGGCACGAGAACAACTCGTTGGACCAGGTGTTCACGTTCCTGTCGACCGGCTATACCTGGGTAGCGCTCTATGGCGCGGCGCTGTTCGGCTGGATGCTGTATTATCTGGCGCCGGCGGTGATCACCACCGTGGTCCAGCGCCGGATCGAACGCGCCCGGGAAACGGCCATCGAGCGTCAACAGGCGCTCAAGGACGAATGGGGCGACGAGGTCGAGACCTGAGATTCAAGTTTTGTTAAACCGTCGATGATTTCATCCGCCGGCTCTTGGACAAGCTCATTTCTACAATGCAGCAGACGTCAGCTCGGAATGGGATGAATGCCGGGAACTACCAAGAAGAAGCCGCACCTGCTCTACATCGACTGCCTGCGCGGGTATGCGATCCTGATGGTCATCGCCTGCCATCTGACCTACGAATTTCCCGACCTGCCGTATCCGGTGAAAATCGTCACCACCAGCGGGTGGTTCGGCGTCCAGTTGTTCTTTCTGGCGAGCGCCGTGACGCTGCTCATGTCCTGGCATTCGGAAGCGGCACGCGGCGTCCTCGACGTCCGGGCCTTTTTCATTCGACGGTTCTTTCGAATCGCCCCTGCCTATTATGCTGCCGGCATCCTGTATTTCTTCGCCTTCCCGCCCGAGGAATTCAGCGTGGCGCAGATCGCGAGAACGGCCACGTTCGTCAATGCCTTGTCTCCGGCATGGCTGACCGCACCGGACGCCTGGTCCGTCGTTCCGGGCGGTTGGAGCATCAGCGTCGAATTCACGTTCTATCTGCTGTTCCCGATCTTCGCGACGGTCGTTGATAGTTTCCGGCGCTCCCTGCTCGCTCTCGCGCTTTGCGTCGGCGTCGGGACCGGTGTCAACCTCGCGGCGCTCGCCATCCTGTCCCCGCACTATCCGGCCGCGACGATCAGCAACTTCCTGTTCTTCTGGTTCCCGAACGAGGCCGCGGTCTTTGCCTTGGGGGGCGTCGTATTCTTCGCGCTGCGTGCCTTGCAGGTCCGTGGCGATCTTCATGCCGTCCTGGCACGGTGGAGCACGGCGCTGGCCCTCGTCTCGATCCTGGCGTTCTGCACCCTGGCATACCTGCCGCTCGGACATTTCATGGGGGACCGTCCGCCGATCCCGGCCGGTCAGGCCGTGAGCCTGCCCTTGGCGGGACTGGTCCTGGCCCTGTCGGCCAATCGGAGCCTGCTCGTCAGCCGCCCGGTCGCGGCGATGGGCAAGGTCAGCTTCAGCGCCTACCTGCTGCATTTCTTCGTGTTGGAGATCTTCCGGGCCTTTCCCGGCACGCTGCACACCCAGGTGCCCGGGGTGGCGGCGATCGCCGCCTATGCGGTCGGCTTCGCGGTGACCGTCCTGCTCACCTTCGCGGCCTCTTGGGTCAGCTACGAGACCATCGAAGCCCCGATGATCCGGGTCGGGCGTCGCCTGATCGATGCCATGCAACGCGGCAGTGCAACGCCGAAGCCGGAAACCGGAGTACTCTGAGGTCCGTCGGCGACGGGCTCAGTTGGCGCTGAGCAGCCGCTGGCCCATGGCGGCCGACTTGATCGCCTTCTGCAGCTTTTCGAAGGCCCGGACCTCGATCTGGCGCACGCGCTCACGCGAGATGTTGTATTTGCGCGAAAGATCCTCGAGCGTCACCGGCTCGTCGCGCAGGCGCCGTTCGGTCAGGATGTGACGCTCGCGGTCGTTCAGAGTCTTCATGGCGTTCTTCAGCAGGTCGCGGCGCAATCCCAGTTCCTGCCGGTCGCCCAGCTTGGCTTCCTGGCTCTCTTCCTGGTCGACCAGCCAATCCTGCCACTCGCCCTCGCCATCGACGCGCAGCGGCGCGTTCAGCGAATGGTCGGGGCTGGCCAGGCGCCGGTTCATGTTGACCACGTCGCTCTCCGGCACTTCGAGCTTCGTCGCGATCGTGGTCACGATTTCCGGCGGCAGGTCGCCGTCCTCGATCGCCTGCAATTGGCCCTTGAGCTTGCGCAGGTTGAAGAACAGCTTCTTCTGGGCCGCCGTCGTGCCCATCTTCACCAGCGACCAGCTGTGCAGGATATATTCCTGGATCGCGGCGCGGATCCACCACATGGCATAGGTCGCGAGCCGGAAGCCACGGTCCGGATCGAACCGCTTGACCGCCTGCATCATGCCGACGTTGCCCTCGGAAACGAGCTCCGACAGGGGTAGACCGTAGCCGCGATAGCCCATCGCGATCTTGGCGACCAGCCGCAGATGGCTCGTCACCAGCGTCTGGGCGGCGGCCGGGTCTTCGTGCTCCTGCCAGCGCTTGGCCAGCATGAATTCCTGCTCGGGTTCGAGCATGGGGAACTTGCGAATTTCTTGCAGATACCGCGACAGGTTGCCGTCGGCGCTGAGGCTCGGAAGATTGCCACCAGCCATCTCGTCACTCCATATCTCGGGCCGACGCGCCTCCTTCCGCCGAAAATCGGCGGCTGGATTCCCCCGTCGTTTGAGCCCGAATGTCCAAAACACTAGGACGTGTTTTGGAAACTGTCCAGTTTTGAATCATTCCAGAATGGCTACCAGCTCTGCGAGATCTGCGGGCAGCGCGCTCTTGAAACTCAAATGTTCGCCGGTGGTCGGATGCTCGAAGCCCAGGAGCCAGGCATGCAGGGCCTGGCGGGGGAATTGGCTGGCTGCGGTCGCTGCGGCCGGGTCGAGGCCCTTGAGACGGCCGGACCGAAGCCGTCCATAGGTCTGGTCGCCGATCAGCGGATGGCCGATCTCCGTCATGTGAACGCGTATCTGGTGGGTTCGTCCCGTCGCCAGGCGACATTCAACCAGGGCGGCAGCAAGGCCGAGCGGCCGCACCACTTTGTAGCGGGTCAGTGCCGGTTTGCCGGCGGCGACGACCGCCATCTTCTTGCGGTTTGTCGAACTGCGGCCGATCGGCCCATCGATCTCGCCCTCGCGCGGGTTCGGCATGCCCCAGACCACGGCCCAGTAGGCGCGCTCGATCGTGCGCGCGGCAAAGTCGGCGGATAGGGCGACATGGGCGCGTTCGCTCTTGGCCACCACCATCAGCCCGCTGGTGTCCTTGTCCAGCCGATGGACGATGCCCGGCCGCTTGACCCCGCCGATGCCGGTCAGCCCATCGCCGCAATGGGCGAGCAGCGCATTGACCAGCGTATGGTCCAGATTGCCGGCGGCGGGATGGACGACCAGCCCGACCGGCTTGTCGAGCACCAGCAGTTCGGCATCCTCATAGACGATGACCAGGTCCATCGCCTGGGGCAGGGGGCGGTCGTCGACCGGCGGCGGCGGCCGGAGCAGCAGGCGCTGGCCCGGTTTGACCCTCATGGACGGGTTCGTTATGGTCGCGCCGTCGACCGTCAGCCGGCCATCCTCGATCAGCGCCTTCAGGCGCGAGCGCGAGAGGTCGGCCAGCCGCTCCGCCAACAGGCGGTCGACCCGCTGCCCGGCATCTTCGGTCTCGACGGTGATATCGGCCGATTGGTCGGCCGGGGGCGCGGAATTTTCGTTCATGCGGGGCAGGGTGGACCGAACTCATGCGTTGGCTCAAGGCCGCTGTCATTATCATGGGCATCATGATCGTCGCGATGCTCGTCACCATCGTGGTGACGATCTTCCGGCGCATGACGGCGGCGAAACCGGCGGAGGTGCCGGCGACGATCGGTGCGCCCGCCGTGCCCGGCCGCCAAGACGTCGGCCCGCTGTCAGTCGACGTCGCACTGCCGCCCGGCGCCGTGCTCAAGGACGTGACCGGCGCCGAGGGACGGCTGGTGCTGCATCTCGTCGCGCCTGACGGGCACGAGAGCCTGATGCTGCTCGATCCCGCGACCGGTAAGGTCACGCTGACCATCGCCCTTCATCCGGTACCCTGACCCCCGGGAGCATTCCATGAATTTCGCCAGCGACAATACGGCAGGCATCTCGCCCGAAATCCTCGCGGCCATCGCCGACGCCAACGAGGGCGCGGCCGCCTCCTACGGGGCCGACCCGATTACCGCGCGGCTCGAGGCCAAGCTCGCCGAAATCTTCGAGCACGAGGTCGCGGTCTTCCCGGTCGCGACCGGCACCGCCGCCAATGCACTGGCCCTCGCGGCCGTGACGCCGCCCTGGGGCGCCGTGCTGTGCCATCCGCTGGCCCACATCACGTGCGACGAGGCGAACGCGCCGGAATTCTACACCGGCGGCGCCAAGCTCGTTTCGGTGCCCGGTGCGGACGGCAAGCTCGTCGCCGACGACCTCGCGGCGCTGCTGCCGGGCGATCTCGGCAACGTGCACCATGCCCAGCCGGCGGCCGTCAGCCTGACCCAGGCGACCGAATGCGGGACGGTCTATCGCCCCGCCGAAATCGCTGCGATCGCCGACGTGGCTCATCGCCACGGCCTGGCCGTCCACATGGACGGCGCGCGCTTCGCCAATGCGATGGTGCATCTGGACGCGAGCCCGGCCGAGCTCACCTGGCGGGCCGGCGTCGACGTGCTGTCGCTCGGCGCCACCAAGAACGGCGCGCTCGGAGCCGAGGCGATCGTCTTCTTCGACGTGCAACGCGGACGGGAGCTGGCGTTCCGTCGTAAGCGTGCCGGGCATCTGTTTTCCAAGATGCGTTTCCTGTCGGCGCAGCTGGACGCCTATGTGACGAACGACCTGTGGCGTCGCAACGCCCGCCATGCCAATGCGGCGGCGACGCAGTTGGCCGGGGGGTTGAGCGTCCTGCCCGGCGTGTCGCTGCGCCATCCGGTCGAGGCGAACGAACTGTTCGTGGAGATGCCGGAAGCGATGATCGTCGGTTTGTTCGCGGCGGGGGGGCAGTTCTATCGTTGGCAGGGGGCCGCCAGCACCTGCGTTCGCCTGGTGACGGCCTGGAACACCGCTGCATCAGACGTGGCAACCTTCGTTGACGCGGCGAGTCGCCTGGCAGCGCACTGATACGCGCCCTGCGAATCCCACGCCAAGGCCCCTAAAAAACCATAAAAAAACCGGCAGAAAACCCAGGAAAGCCGCAACGCCGCAGCCATGCGTCAAAAACATATTCGAGCCTACGAATTTCACTTGCATCACGGCGTCGATGGCGTATTTACACCCTTGTTCGACGCACTCGCACGTGCCTATGGCCCTTCGTGGTTATGCAACGACGTAACGCGTCCTTTTTGGCAGAACCGGTCTAGTGGACCGGTCCCGAGAGGGAAGTCGGTATGTTTGCTAACTATGGCAGGGCCGTATGGTCCTGGTCCGCTCCGCGGAACGAAAACCTATTGGACGGCATTCTAGCCGACAGTAGTCGAAGTTCGTGCTGAGGCGGTTTCACAAAAAAACCGCAGAATAAATCACAGCCTTTGACCGTTAGGTCTCTGGTGGGTTTTCCACTTCCTTTGTCCTGGTGAAGTATCCAGGCTCGAAGAGGGGTGCGTCTACATGCTCAAGGTTCGCTCCCGCGTTGCGGTCGGCCCGCTTCGTCGTCCCGTCATTACCCCCATTCCGCTGTCGTCGGTCGACGCTCTCGTCGACGAACTGCGCCCGGCCGAGCCGATGCTGGCCATCCGTCCGCGCACCCTGCGCCGGACGGCGGAGCGCTTCGTCACGAGCTTTCCGGGTGACGTGCTCTATGCCGTCAAATGCAACCCGGAACCGACCGTGCTGCGTGCGCTGTGGCGCGGGGGCGTGCGCCATTTCGACTGCGCTTCGCTGCAGGAAATCCGCACGGTGCGCTCGCTGTTCGCCGATGCGCAGATCCACTACATGCATCCGATCAAGATGCCGGCGGCGATCCGCCAGGCGTACGAGGAATTCGGCGTGCGCGATTTCTCGGTCGACTCGGCCGAGGAGATCGAGAAGGTCGTGGCTGCCACCGATGGCGCCGGCGATCTGGGCATCTATGTCCGGCTGGCGATGCCGAAGGGCCAGACGGTCTATGACCTGTCGGGCAAGTTCGGTGCCGATGCCGCCGAAATGCCCGCCCTGTTGCGCCAGGCGCGGGATGCCGCCAAGGTCCTGGGCGTCTGTTTCCATGTCGGCTCGCAATGCATGGATCCGGCCGTGTACGAGCGGGCGCTCGACCTCGCAGGCCAGGTGATCGCTGCGGCCGGCGTCGCGATCGACGGCATCGACGTCGGCGGTGGTTTTCCGGTCAGCTATCCCGACGTCACCCCGCCGGAACTCGGCCTTTACTTCGAGGCGATCCGGCGCGGCTTCGCCAAGCTCGACCTGCCTGCCGGCACCCGGCTGTGGTGCGAGCCCGGCCGGGCTCTGGTCGCGGCCGGCGCGTCGCTGGTCGTCCAGGTCGAGGCCCGCCGCGGCGACGTGCTCTATATCAACGACGGGGTCTACGGCAGCCTGTCGGATGCCGGCGTGCCGAAATGGCGCTTTCCGGCCCGCCTCGCCCGCAGGGCCGATGGCTCGGCGGTCGATGCCGATGCCGCGACCACCGCTTTCGCCTTCTACGGCCCGACCTGCGACAGCGCCGATTTCATGCAAGGCCCGTTCTACCTGCCGTCCGACGTCAAGACGGGCGACTGGATCGAACTGGGGCAGCTGGGCGCCTATGGCGCCTGCCTGCGCACCGCGTTCAACGGCTTCGATCGGACCCTCATGACCGAGGTCCGCGACGAGCCGATGCTCTCCACACCCGGCCACTTGGATGGCCAAGGCGCGACCGTCGGCAATCCGGCGCTCATCACCGCCTTGGCCTGAAGACGAGCCATTTCGAAACACCCCGGGGATCCCGATGGATTTGACGGTGGCGCACTCAGCAGGGGCGCTACCGATGAAGGAACGACTGCCATGACCGCCAAGATTGCCCGCTTCCTCGAAGACACCCAGCCGCCGACCCCTTGCCTGGTCGTCGATCTCGACATCGTCGAGGAAAGCTATCGGACGCTGCACGCGGTTCTGCCGCTTGCGCGCATCTTCTACGCGGTCAAGGCCAACCCGGCGGCCCCGATCCTCGATCGGCTGAACGCGGCCGGGTCGAGCTTCGACACGGCCAGCCGCGGCGAGATCGAGATGGTGCTGCAGGCTGGCGCCACGCCGGACCGGATCTCGTTCGGCAACACGATCAAGAAGCAGCGCGACATCGCCTTCGCCTATGAAAAGGGTGTGCGCCTGTTCGCGTTCGACAGCGCGCCCGAACTGGAAAAGATCGCGGTCGCGGCGCCAGGCGCCAAGGTGTTCTGCCGAATCCTGGTCGAGTGCGAAGGGGCCGAATGGCCGCTGTCGAAGAAGTTCGGCTGCTCGCCCGAAATGGCGGTCGAGCTGCTGTCCCAGGCGCGCGAGCTCGGTCTCGATCCCTACGGTGTCTCGTTCCATGTCGGCTCTCAGCAGACCAACCTCGGGCAATGGGACTCGGCCGTCGGCCGCGCTGCCGCGATGTTCTCGGTGCTGGCCGAACGCGAGATCGCGCTCAAGATGGTCAACCTGGGCGGCGGCTTTCCGGCGCATTACCGCGCGGGCGTCGAGCCGATCGAGCGCTATGCCGACACGGTCATGACCGCGATCACCAAGCATTTTGGCAACGACCTGCCCGAGATCATCATCGAGCCCGGTCGCTCGATGGTCGGCGACGCCGGCATCATCCAGAGCGAAGTCGTGCTGATCTCGACCAAGGAAATCGGCGACGAGAAGCGCTGGGTCTATCTCGACATCGGCAAGTTCGGCGGCCTGGCCGAGACGATGGACGAGGCGATCAAGTACAATCTGCGCACCCCGCACGACGGCAAGGAAGGCGGCCCCGTCGTGCTGGCCGGCCCGACCTGCGACAGCGCCGACATCCTGTACGAGAAGACCGAATACCTGATGCCGCTCTCGCTGCAGATCGGCGACAAGGTCGAGATCCTGTCAACCGGCGCCTACACGTCGACCTACTCGGCCGTCTGCTTCAACGGCTTCGAGCCGCTCAGGACCTACTGCGTCTGAACGATCCGGGACGGCGGGCAGGGAGTGGAATTTCCGCTCCTTGTCCGCCGTAGGGTTTTGCGGCTCGTTCCGCTATCCCGCAGAGCATCGATCGGCCTCCTCGATTACGACCAAGCTGAACCCCTCTGCCACACCAGGCTTTCTCGAAGCTCCGCCCCCCCAATCCTGATGACCGGCCACGTCTTCCGGGGGACCGCAAAGTGCCAGGCTTTCCTGGGCCTGATTCTCTCCAGATGCTTGTTTCTTTCGATGCACCGCAGGCAATCTAGCCATGAGCCTGCGACGTACAGCGCGTGAGGCTCGCGCTCGGAGAAACATCGCATGGTTGCCTCTTTCGCGCTGGGCTTCGACAGGAAAACGATCGCGGCGCTGCCGACGCCCATCGCGATTCCGGTGCAGCAGTTGGCCGAAGCTGCGCGAGCGTGCGGGAAAAATGCCAACGGTTCTCTCAACGTCTTGTGGCACGCGTGCGACACGGTCGAGTCGATCCTGCGGTTGCTGGTGTTCATTTCGATCGCCGAGCTCCACCAGCAGAAGAGGCTCGACGCGGTGGCAGGCGAACTGGCCCGTGCGATGGACCGGCCCACGCTGGGGCAATGGCGCAGGCTGCTCGGCACGCTGGCCAGTCAATTAAGCGTCGATACCATGCTGCCTGAATTGAAGGCGCAATCCGATGCGGGCTGGCCCTTGGAAAGCTTCTTCAGCGGCGCCCGGGGAGCGGCGGGCGCCCACGACGACCCGTTGCAGTCGTTCCTGGCCCTGCGCAACCGGCTGGCGCATGGCGCCGGTCTCGCGCACGGCTCCGCCGCCGATCTGCTGAGCAGATGGACGGAGCGCATCAACCATTTCCTCCACGAAAACCTTTGGATGTGCGAGTTGTCGTTCGTCGGTCGCGACGTCGAAGGGCGCCTGTGCGAATTGCGCGGATTGGTGCCACGACCGCTGCCGGACGGACATCGGCATGCGTGGCCCGGCGGCGACATGATGATGGTGACGCGGGGCGCGCGTGAACTGCAGGTTTGGCCGATGGTCTGCTATGGCCTGCCGCGGCTGACGGAGCATTCGGCGACCAAGCCTGCGATCCAGCTGTATGCGCGCCGCAGCGCGATCGACACGTTGCAATACACCCCGCTCGATACCGACGAAGCCTACTGGAGCTTCGGGGACGAGCGTGCCACCCGCGTGCTGGATGACATTCTGAAGCGCAAGGAACTCGCTGCCGCGGCGGAGCGGGCGGTCGGGGCGGCCGATAGGTTTGCCGACGAACTGCGCCGGGACGGCAAGCAGATGATCGGGCGCGAGAACGAGTTGCGCCATCTGTGGGAGGCGTTGGAGAACCATCGCGGCGACCTGCTTTGGCTCGATGGCGAGCCAGGCAGCGGCAAGTCGACGTTGATGGCCAAGCTGGCCACGAAATTGCGGGATGAGGCCGACGAGGCGGTCGGCGAGAACCGCCCACGGGTGCTGCCGTTTCGTTTCAAGGTCGGCGACGGGCGGTGCTCGGCACAGATGTTCTTTCAGCTGATCGAGCAGGCGATCGCGCCCGCATTGGCCCTGACTGCGCATCGCGCCTACAGCGTGACCAGCACGGCCGAGGCGTTGAGGGCCGCGGTCGCCGGCGGCACCGACTGCGTGCTCGTCTTGGACGGCCTGGACGAAATCGATTCGGTGGAACAGGGCTTCGTCGCCGACGTGTGCCTGCGCCTGGTGGGCGAGCTGAAGCCCGCGCGCCTGGACGCCGGCGCCGGGCGGGTCACCTGGATCTGCGCCGGCCGCAGGCAGCTGACCCCGCGCATGCTGCAGGGCGGCGCCATAAGGCTGTTCGAGCATGGATTGCCGGGCATGAGCGAGCAGGACATCCGCGCCATGCTGCTGGATCGTGTCGGCAAGGCTCGCGCGCACCTGCTGAAACATGATCGCGTCACGAGCCGCAAGCTCGACCAGATCGCCGTCTCGCCGGCCCTCGTACAGGCGTTGGACAGGGAACAGATCCCTGATGAAATCCTCGCGATCTGCAGGCCGAGATCTGGCGCCGACGCCCTGTCGCCCCTGCAGCACCGGCCGCGCGTGCTCGCCATCGCACCGGGTCGGAAATGGCTGATCGACGACAATGACGGCCATCAGATGTTCTTCGTCGATCTCGATCGCGGGAAATCCACCCTGAAAGTGCACGCGGATCAGGTCGACAGTCCCTACATCCACGAGATCGCCGGCCGGTCGAAAGGGCTGCCGATCTACGTGCGGTGCGTCATCAACGACATCCTCGCCGGCGGCGACAGCGCCAGTTTCGAGGCCTACAAACTGCCGGTCTCGCTGGAGGCGTTCTATCAGAAACTGATCGAGCGCAGCCGCATCGGCGATGTCGCGACATTGCTGACGCCGATGATCGGCCTGATTGCCGTGGCGCGGGATTCGATCAGCAACGAGCAACTCGAAACCCGTGCGCGCGAACATCTGCATTACCTGAGGCATCAGGATGCGACGCACGATGTGGAAAAGGCTCTGGTTCATCTCTCGCCGATGCTGCGTCCATCGCAGGACCGCCGCAAAGTGCCGGGCTACACGATCTATCATAAGTCGTTTCGCGACTATCTGGATCCACCCGCCGCCCAGTCGACGCCCAAGGCAGAGGTGCGGTTCGCTCGCAGCGACGACGTCAAGACATCGATCTTCAGCGCCAAGCGATGGCTTTGCGACAAGTGCAGCGAGGCTGCCGAGCAGGGGATCGCCCACGCCGGCTCATTTGCCGACTATGTGGCGCACAATGGCATCGATCATCTCCTTGAGATCGACCGCCTCGACCCGGACTATAACGGCATCGCGCGGGCGCTGCGTCTCTATGAGACGTTGGCGGAAGGGACCGAGCTCGATCGCCACGACCTGCAGCCGGTCGCCCTTACGGTCATGGCCAAACGGATCGCCGACGCCGTAAACGGTTTGGTGGACCAGATGGGCGGCGACCAGGAGCCGGCGGTGCGGGAGCGGGCGCGTCAGCGCGCGGCGGCGCTGCCAATCGACGGTCTTCTCGTGCTCAATCACGCGATCTACGAGACCGCGACCCGCCAGGGCGCCATTCGCGTGCTGGCTGAATTGCATACGGACATCTGGGACAGCCTGCGGCCCAAGCTTCACTCGCTCTACGACATGGTGCTGCGCGTCGACACCGGAGAGGTCCTGGCGGAACTCTGGAAACACGCCGGCCCCGAAGAGCGGGGCAATCGTTTCGACCAGCTCCTGACGATGGCCGCGGATTCCCGCCTCGAAGAACGAGAAGTTGCAGGCTACGCCCTCTCGCAGATCTTCCTGGAAGCACCCGAGACGATCGAAGGCAATCTCGACGTCGTGAAGCAGTGGGCCCGATCCGAAATCAACATCGAGCGCATGATCCTTTGCGAATTGATCCTCGGCCTGGCAGGAGAGCACCCGAAACAGGCATTACAGATACAGGCAGCGCTACCGTCCGGCGACTATCCCGCGTTCTGGCAGCCGATCTGGGATTATCATCGCATCGAACTCGCTGCCTATCGGGTGCAGATGGCAGCGCCGACGGAATGGCCGGCGCTCGCCGCTGCTCGGGACGATGCCTCGCTGGCCGCTTCTGCCGGGGACGCTCAGCAGTTGCAGGGGCAACTGGCGACGCTGCTCACCCGCAAAACCGTGCAGGACCGACCCGCCCTGATCCGCTTGCTTACGGTCGAAGGCTTCGCGGCATTGGGGCACGACGCCAGTCGGATCGGCGAAGGCAAGGCTTTCGCGCAGCTGCGGGCGTTGCTGGATGGTGTCGATCGATCGACCGGACTGGATATTCTCAAAGTACTGACCCGGCATCCGATGTGGCAGGTGTCGGAAGCGGTCGCTTCGGTCATCGAACGTCTGGTCGAAAGCGATATCGAGCACATGTCGATCATCGGCGATCTGTTGAGAGACACCGAAGCTCATTGGCGAGTCTCGTATGCGGCGATCGACGCCGCCTACAACGTCGCGGGCCGCGACGACTATGGTCTGTTCGAGACTGCCATCAAGCTCCATGCAAAAAGCGCCAGCAGCCGTGTCCGCGGGATCTGCGCCGATGATTTCCTGGCTTGGCTCCGCATGGGGGACGGCGCAATGCGTGCGCGGATTCTGAACAACCGGGAATTGTGCGATATTCTGAATGTCTGGGTCGCGGAGGCGCAGGATTGCTGGTTGCTGGAATATGTCTATCTGATCATGCGACTGCTGCATCAGGATCTGAAGCGGGACGTGAAACCGTATCTCTCGGACGTGTCACCATTGCTCGCGGGGGAGCCTCCGTTTTACGAATGCCAGCGCGACGAGCTTCTGCTGCGCATCGAGCGCAACCGGATTGCCCAGCGGGCGTGACTTGCCGCAGGCTCGGAGGCGGATGGTAAGGTCACGGTCGATGACCGGTCGAGGCGAGGGGGCGTGCGCGGATGGCAAACGAACGGGAGCAGGGGGCCGACACGCGGCCGGTTGCGCCGACCGGCCCCAAGGTGGTGGTGGTCGGTGCTGGTCTCGCAGGCCTGATGGCCGCCCGGACTCTCCGGCGCGCCGGCGTGGACGTCACGCTCTATGAAGGGTCCGCCCGGGTTGGTGGCCGGGTTCACTCGGTCGTTGGCCAGCTGGGTCCTGGCCTCGTCACCGAGCTGGGTGGCGAATTCATCGACAGTCGCCATGCCGACATGCTGACGCTTGTGCGCGAGTTCGGCCTGCCGCTGATCGACACCCAGGCGGCGTCGGAGCAGACGCTCGAAGAAACCTATTATTTCGGCGGCCGGCACTGTTCGGAACAGCAGGTCATCGACGAATTCGCGCCGCTGGCCGAGCGTATGCGGACCGATCTGGCGACGCTGTCGTCCGACATCACGGCAGCGTCCCATTCGCCCGCCGATGTTCGGTTCGACCGTCTGTCGATCGCGGAATATCTCGATCGGATCGGTGCCGGCGGCTGGATGCGGCGCCTGCTGGAGGTCGGCTACCTGACCGAGTACGGGGCCGAGGTGGAGGAACAATCCTGCCTCAACCTGCTTACCCTGGTGTCGCTGGACACGTCCGAAGGCTTCAGCATCTTCGGCGACAGCGACGAGCGCTATAAGATCCGTGGCGGCAACCACCAGGTGGCGCATGCCCTGGCGGCTGAACTGGACGGGCGTCTGGAGCTGGAGCATCGGCTGGAGGCGGTGCGCGAAGCCGGCACGGGCTTCCATCTCGACTTCGCCCGCGCCGGTGGCGGTCGGAAGACTGTGGCGGCGGATGTCGTCGTCCTGGCGATGCCTTTTTCCGTGCTGCGCGAAGTCGAGCTGCCGCCCTCGCTGCCACCGCTGAAGCGGCATGCCATCGACACGCTCGGCTATGGCACCAACGAGAAGCTCATCGTCGGTCTGCGCTCGCCGGTCTGGCGCGATCAGGGTCGAGACGGGGGCATGTATTCCGACGCGCCGTTCCAGACCGGGTGGGATGCCGGCCGCCTGCAGGGTGTCGGCGGCGCCTATGCGTTCTTCCTTGGCGGCACCACCGGCGCGCAGTTGACCGCCGCCAACCCCGCCCTCACTGCCGATGCCTGGCTGCGCGCGGCGGATCCGATGTTTCCCGGCATGCAGGATGCCTACAGCGGCGTCAGCATCGCGACCGATTGGCGGGTCGATCCGCTGTTTCGCGGCTCCTATTCCTATTACAAGCCCGGCCAGTGGACCACCGTCGCCGGCTGGCAAGGCACGCCCGTCGGCAACCTCTATTTCGCCGGCGAGCATTGCAGCGCCCAGTCCCAGGGCTACATGAACGGCGCGGTCGAGACGGGCCGCAAGGCGGCCGAGGCCATCATCGCGAAGCTGCACAAGGCGTCATGAGAAAAGGCCGCCGCTCTTTTCGGGAACGGCGGCCAATTTTTCGTGCCGGTTTGGATCGGGTCGGGATCAGCCGCCGTTGGCCGCGATCTTCTGCTTCAGCGTGTTGTTGAGCGCGTCCACGCCGGCCGCACCCCCGCCGCCACGCTCGACGACCGAGCTGAATTCGGCGCGCTGCGTCACCGCCATGCTGAGATTCTCGGCGACGACGTCGCGGATCTTGTAGGCGGCGCCTTGCTTGGAGATCTTCCAGACGATGTTGATCGGCGGGCCGCCGTTCGGCCGGATGATCTGCGAGGCGACCGACGCCCCATCGGGTGTCGTCTGGCTGCCGGCGACCGTGAACTTCTCGCCGGAATATTGGCTGAAGCGGTTGGCATAGACGGCCACGACGTAGGTGCCGAACAGCTTCAGATATTCCTGCTGCTGCGTCGGCGACGCGACGTTCCAATAGCGGCCGAGCACGAACTTGCCGATCTCGGGCACGTCGAAGCCCTCGGTGAACAGCTTGTTGAACGCGGCCTGCCGTTCCTTCTGGCCCAGCTGCTTATTCTGCAGGATCTGGATGGCCTGATCGCCCAGTCCCTGAATGAATGCGCCGGGTTCATCGGCCGCCCGGGCGGGCGTCGCCGATACGGCGATCAGCAGGGCGGCGCCCAGGGCGAGATAGCGGGAGAGATACTTCCACATCGTCAATCAGCCTTCGCTTTTCCATCGGCGGTCGTGGTCGCCGGAGTCGTCTGTGACGCGGTCGGGGTCGCCGTCGGAGCGGGACCCGGATCGTAGGAAACGGATTTCGGCTGCGCCGGGTTCGATGGCGACTTCGCCGCCTCGATATCGGCGTTCCGGCTCTGCCAGTACAGGCTGCGCACCGTCGCATAGAAATCGAGGGAGCTGCGCTTCAACTCGTCGATGTCCTCGATATGGTTCGCCCGCTCGCTGATCAGGCCGACGCCCAGGCGGACGTAATTGCCCTCGCCCATGTCGTGGGCGCGCAATTCGATGCTGACCGGATCGGCATAGCTTTCGAGGCCGTAGGCAATGCCGTCGCGGGGGTTCGACGAATTCAGCAGCGGCAGGACCAGATAGGGGCCGGAGCCGACGCCCCACACCGCCAGCGTCATGCCGAAGTCGGCATCGTGATACGGGATCTTGGCATCGGTACCGACGTCGATCAGGCCGCCCAGGCCGAAGAACGTGTTCATCATGAAGCGACCGAACGTGTCGCCGAACCGCTGGGGATTCCCTTCCAGCAGGTCGTTGGCCATGATGAGCGGGCCCTTGAGGTTGCGCAACACGTTGGAAATGCCGGTCCGCACGACGGTCGGCAGCACCCAGCGATAACCCTCGGCAACCGGCTCGAAGAAATACTTATCGATCGACATGTTGACGTCGAAGATCACCCGATTGACGCTCTCGTACGGGTCGTTCGTATCGTCGGCGGCGTCGGAGGGGCCCGGCGGAGCCGAGGCGCAGGACGCGAGCAGCATCGCGCTCAGCATGAGCGCGGTCGTCGGTGCGGACAGAAGCCGGCGGGAAACCATGGGTCGAGGCTCGCTCTCGGATTTCGGGAGGAAAAAATCGGACTTTGGCCGATCCGGGTTATAGCCGGAACGGCGGAATATGCTTTCTCGTTCCGCGACCCAGCCGGTGCGGTTTCAGACGGCACCGAAGTCATATGGGTCATACCATAGGCGCAATCAATTGCCACCGAGCGCTGTGGATGAGAACGGCGAACACACGGGCCCAGCTATCTAATTTCAGCGAGCGTGGCTTCGTTGCACATTTTATTTGTCTCCACATAAAGACATGTTTATATAGACCTATAGAAAATCGGGCGTTCGTGATCGAGGTGCGGACCGTGGAAGAGCTTTTGACCGGGCTGAGGGCGGTCGCAGAACCGACGCGGTTGCGGCTGCTGGCGCTCTGTTCCGAAAATGAGCTAACGGTGACCGAGCTCACAACGATCCTCGGCCAGAGCCAGCCGCGCGTGTCGCGGCACCTGAAGCTGCTGTGCGAGGGCGGGCTGCTCGAGCGGTTTCGCGAGGGCAATTGGGTGTTCTACCGGTTGGCACGCCTCGGTGGCCGCGGCCTTGCCGAGCGGTTGGCCTCGCTGCTCCCGGCCGATGATCCGACCATCCTCAGAGACCGCGAGCGCCTGGGGGAAATCGAGCGCGAGCGCGAGCGGGCGGCGTCGGTTTATTTCGCGCAGAACGCCTACCAGTGGGGCGCCATCCGCAGCCTGCACGTCGACGAGCGCGACGTGGAGGCTGCCCTCGACGTCTGCCTCGCCGGGCGATCGGTGCGCGATCTGCTCGACATCGGCACCGGGACTGGGCGGATGCTCGAGCTGTTCGCTCCCCGGGTCGAGCGTGCCGTCGGCCTCGACCTGTCGCGCGACATGCTGGCGGTCGCGCGCGTCAATCTGGAACGGGCGATGCTGCGCAACTGCACGGTCCGTCTGGGCGACATGTATGCGCTGCCGTTCGCCATGCCGTCGTTCGACCTGGTGATCCTGCACCAGGTCCTGCATTTCGCCGAGCGTCCTGCCGAGGCGGTGGCCGAGGCGGCGCGCGTGCTGCGTCCAGGCGGGCGCCTGCTGATCGTCGATTTCGCGCCACATCAGCTGGAAACGCTGCGCGAGGATCACGCCCACCGGCGGTTGGGATTTGCCGACGCCGAGGTGCGGGAATGGTCCGCCAAGGCCGGATTGACGCCGCAGGCGCCGGTTCACCTGCCCGGCGATCCGCTGACCGTTGCGATCTGGCCGGCCGAACGCCGCGCCGCCGAGGCCGGCTTGTCGCTGGCCGGCGAGGGCATTGCGGTGCCGAGAATTTTGGGGGAGGTCCATCCATGACGAAGTTTAATTCGGCACCCGTCGCCGTTTCGTTCGAATTCTTCCCGCCCAAGACCGCGGAGATGGAACAGAAGCTGTGGCAGGTCGTCGAGCGCCTGGCGCCGCTCAGCCCGCGCTTCGTGTCGGTCACCTATGGCGCCGGCGGGTCGACGCGCGAGCGTACCCATTCGACGGTGCGCCGGATCCGGCACGAGACCGCGCTCGAGCCGGCCGCCCATCTCACCTGCGTGGGCGCCAGCCGCGCCGAGATCGACGCCATCGTCAGCGACTATTGGGCCTCCGGCATCCGCCATCTGGTGGCGCTGCGCGGCGACCCGCCAGGCGACGCCGCCGGCTACGCCGTGCACCCGGACGGCTACGACTTCGCTGCCGACCTGGTCGCCGGCATCCGCCGCATCGCCGATTTCGAAATCTCGGTCGCCGCATATCCCGAGACCCATCCCGACGCGCCGAGCGCCGAGGCCGACCTCGACAATCTGAAGCGCAAGATCGACGCAGGCGCCACGCGCGCGATCACCCAGAGCTTCTTCGAGGCGGATACCTACCTGCGTTTCGTCGACCGGGCGCGTCGCGCCGGCATCACCGTGCCGATCGTGCCCGGCATCCTGCCGGTGACGAATTTCGCTCAGGTCGCGAAGTTCTGCAAAGGCTGCGGGACCAGCGTCCCGGACTGGATGGCACACACATTCGACGGGCTCGACAATGATCCGGAGACCCGGCGGCTGGTTGCGGCGACCGTAGCGGTCGACCTCGTGCACAAGCTGCAGGCTGCCGGCGTCGAAGAATTCCATTTCTACACGCTCAATCGCGCCGAACTCACGCTCGCGATCTGCCATATGCTGGGCGTTCGTGCGCCGCAAGCCGCGACCCCCGCGCCGGCCCTCGCCGTTTAGCATCAGATTTTAGGACGTTCCCCGATGGCCCATTTCCTCGACGTCTTGTCCGACCGCGTGTTGCTGTGCGACGGCGGCATGGGCTCGCGCGTTCAAGCGACCGAGCTCGACGTCGATCGCGACTATCTCGGTCATGAGAATTGTACCGACATCCTGTGCGAAAGCCGGCCGGACCTGGTCCGCGACATCCATATCGGCTATCTCGAAGCCGGCGCCGACATGGTCGAAACCAATTCCTTCGGCTCGTCGCCGCTGACGCTGGGCGAGTTCGGCCTGCAGGACAAATCCTATGAACTGAGCCGACGCGCCGGCGAGTTGGCTCGCGAAGCGGTCGAAAGCTTCTCCGACGGGCGCGAGCGCTTCGTGCTGGGCTCGGTCGGACCGGGTACCCGGCTGCCGACCCTGGGCCACGTGGATTACCAGACCCTGGAAGACGGGCTCGCGATCCAGGCTTCGGGCCTGATCGACGGCAGCGTCGATGCGATCCTGATCGAGACCTGCCAGGATCCGCTACAAATCAAGGCCGCCGTCAACGGTGCCAAGCGCGCTCGGGCTCTGGCCGGGACCGATACGCCGATCCTGGTCCAGGTGACGGTCGAGACGACCGGCACCCTGCTGGTCGGCGCCGACATCGCCGCCGCCGCGACCGTAATCAACGCGCTCGACGTGCCGCTGATCGGGCTCAATTGCGCCACCGGCCCGCAGGAAATGGCCGAGCATGTGAAGTGGATCGGCGAGAATTGGCCGGGCCTGATCTCCGTGCTGCCCAACGCCGGCCTGCCCGAGCTGGTCGACGGCAAGGCGCATTATCCGCTGATGCCCGACGAGCTCAGCCAGTGGCTGGAACGGTTCATCCGCGAAGACGGCATCAACATGATCGGCGGCTGCTGCGGCACGGACGTGCCGCATATCCAGGCGCTGGACCGGATGCTGCGCCGGATCGGCGGCGACAAGCATCGCCCGGCGCCGGTCAAGCGCACCTCGTTCTGGGTGCCCGGCGTCGCCTCGCTCTATGGCCAGGTGCCCTACCGGCAGGAGAATGCATACCTGTCGATCGGCGAGCGCTGTAATGCCAACGGCTCCAAGAAATTCCGCCTGCTGCAGGATGCCGGCGACTGGGACGGCTGCGTCGAGGTCGGCCGCGAGCAGGTCAAGGAAGGCTCGCACACGCTCGACGTCTGCACCGCCTTCGTCGGACGCAACGAGATCGCCGACATGACCGAGGTCGTGAGCCGCATGCGCGGGTCGGTCTCGGCCCCGCTGGTGATCGATTCGACCGAACTGCCGGTGCTGGAAGCGGCCTTGAAGCTCTATGGCGGCAAGCCGATCCTGAATTCGATCAATTTCGAGGATGGCGAGGTCCCGGCCGAGAAGCGCATGGAGCTGGCCCGCCGGTTCGGCACGGCGGTCATCGCATTGACCATCGACGAAGTCGGCATGGCGAAAGATGCCGACGAGAAGCTGCGCATCGCCAAGCGGCTCTACGAGTTCGCCTGCGTCAAGCATGGGCTGCCGGCCGCCGACCTGATGTTCGATCCGCTGACCTTCACCATCGCGACCGGCAACGAGGACGATCGCAGGCTCGGCTACGAGACCCTGGACGCGATCGAGCGGATCGCGAAGGAACTGCCGGAGTGCCAGATCATCCTGGGCCTGTCGAACATCTCGTTCGGCCTCAACCCGGCGGCGCGCCATGTGCTGAACTCGGTCTATCTGGATCACGCCCTGAAGCGCGGCCTGACCGGCGCCATCGTGCATGTCTCCAAGATCATGCCGCTGCACAAGATCCCGGAAGAGGAAGTCCGCATCGCCGAGGATCTGATCTTCGACCGCCGGCGTGAAGGCTACGATCCGCTGCAGGCGTTCCTGGCGCTGTTCGAGAATCGTACGGCCGCCAAGGCCGAGAAGAAGAGCCGGCCCGAAACGGTCGAGGAGCGGCTGAAGCTGCGCATCGTCGATGGCGACCGGATCGGGCTCGACATCGACCTGACCGATGCTATGAGCACTTATGCGCCGATCGACATCATCAACACCCTTCTGCTCGACGGCATGAAGGTGGTGGGCGAGCTGTTCGGCGCCGGCAAGATGCAATTGCCGTTCGTGCTGCAATCGGCCGAGACCATGAAGGCCGCCGTCGCCTTCCTGGAGCCGCACATGGAGAAGGTCGAGGGCCAGGAGAAAGGCACGATCGTGCTCGCCACCGTGAAGGGCGACGTGCACGACATCGGCAAGAACCTAGTCGACATCATCCTGACCAACAACGGCTACAAGGTCGTCAATCTCGGCATCAAGCAGCCGATCCAGTCGATCCTGCAAGCGGCGATCGACCACAAGGCCGACGTGGTCGGCATGTCCGGCCTGCTGGTCAAGTCGACCGTGGTCATGCGCGAAAATCTCGAGGAGATGACGCGCCAGGGTCTGAACGTGCCGGTCGTCCTGGGCGGGGCCGCGCTGACGCGCCGCTATGTCGAGGAGGATTGCGCCCAATCCTATGGGTCCGGCCGGGTCGCCTATGCCGGCGATGCGTTCGACGGCCTCGCCATGATGGAGCGGGTCGTGGGCGGCCAGTTCGACAATTACCTGACCGAGCTACGCGCCAAGCGGGTCGGGCGGCCGGTCAACGATCGGCGCAAGCTGGGCCAGGCGGCCGAGCCGGCGAAGCCGCTGCGGCCGGTCGACGTCGAGGAGATCCGCCTGCGCCGGGCCGAACTGCATCGCGACATGCCCGTGCCGGTGCCGCCGTTCTGGGGCGCCCGCGTCATCGCCCGCGCGCCGGTCAAGGCGCTGGTGCCGTTCCTGAACGAGCGGATGCTCTATCAATTCCAATGGGGCTTCCGCAAGGACGGGCGCACGCTGGACGAGTTCAAGGCCTGGGCTCACAAGGAGCTGCGCCCGACCCTGCAGCGGATGCTCGACCTGGTGCAGAAGGACGACATCCTGGTGCCGCAGGCGGCCTACGGCTTCTGGAAATGCGCCGCCGAGGGCAATGACGTCATCCTGTTCGAGGAAGACGGCAAGCGCGAGATCTCGCGCTTCAACTTTCCGCGCCAGGCCAAGGATGGCGGGCTGTGCATCTCGGACTTCTTCCGCGACGTCGCGGATCCGCAGCGCGATGTGATCGGACTGCAGGTCGTGACCATGGGCGAGCGTGCCTCGACTGTGGCGCGCGAATGGTTCGCCGAGAACCGCTACCAGGACTATCTGTATCTGCACGGCCTGTCGGTCGAGATGGCCGAGGCGATGGCGGAATATGTCCACAAGCGGATCCGCGCCGAGCTGGGCTTTTCCAGCGACGAGCCACGCGATCTCGATGCGATGCTGAGCCAGCATTATCGCGGCTCGCGCTATTCCTTCGGCTATCCGGCCTGCCCGAATGTCGGCGACCAGAAGGTCATCTTGGAACTGCTGAAAGCGCACGAGATCGGGCTGACCTTGACCGACGAGGACCAACTGGATCCCGAACAATCGACCAGTGCGATCGTCCTGCACCACCCGCAGGCGAAATACTTCTCGGTCTGATACGGATCGACCCGGCGCGCGAAGGCGGCGCGCCGGGTCGCCTCAGGCGATCGCTTCGGCGTAGTGGCAGGCGACCATATGGCCCTCGACCGGGCGCAGCTCCGGGCGTTCGGTGCTGCAGCGGTCGGCGGCGAATGGGCATCGCTTGTGGAAGGCGCAGCCGGTCGGCGGATTGAGCGGGGAAGGCAATTCGCCCTTGACCGCGATGGCGGTCTGGCGATGGGCGGGGTCGACCGACGGCGTCGCCGCCAGCAGGATCTTGGTATAGGGGTGGCGCGGATGCGAGAAGATCGTTGCCTTCGGACCCTGCTCGACCGGCCGGCCCAGGTACATGACCATGACCTCGTCGGCGATGTGACGCACGACCGACAGATCGTGGCTGATGAACAGGTAGGCGAGCCGGAACTCCTCCTGCAGGTCCATCATCAGGTTCAGCACCTGGGCCTGGATCGAGACGTCGAGGGCGGACACGGGCTCGTCGGCCACGACCACGCGGGGCCGCAGCATCAGCGCGCGCGCGATCGCGATGCGCTGGCGCTGGCCGCCGGAGAACATGTGGGGATAGCGGCCGTAATGGTCCTGGCGCAGGCCGACCTTGGCCATCATGGCGCGCGCCGTCTCCTGGCGTTCGGCCGCATTGCCGCGATCGTTGATGGCGAGCGGTTCTTCGAGGATCGAGCCGACGGTCTTACGCGGATTCAGCGAGCCATAGGGGTTCTGGAACACCATCTGGACCGACAGGCGCAGGTGGCGCAGGGCCGCGGCCCCCACGCCCACGGTCGCCTTGCCGTCGATCCACAGTTCGCCGTCGGTCGGTGTCTCCAGCAGGGTCGCGATCCGGGCGAGCGTGGACTTGCCGCAGCCGGACTCGCCCACCACGGCCAGGGTCTTGCCTTCGTTCAAGGTAAAGGACACGCCGTCGACCGCCTTGACCAGCGCCTTCTTGCCCCACAGGCCGCCGCCGATCTCGTAGTGGCGCCGGACGTCCCGCGCTTCCATCAGCGTGGCGCTCATCGCACGGCCTCCACCCGGCCGGGATAGTCGTTCGTCGGCCGCCCTGCCGCATCCAGCGGGAAAAGGCAGCGGGCGCGGGCACCGGCGGGGCCGACGAGCGGCGGCTGGCGCCGCGTGCAGACCTCGACCTGGAACTGGCAGCGCGGGTTGAACAGGCAGCCTTCCGGCCGATCGTCGATGCCGGGCACGACGCCGGGAATGGTCGGCAGGCGCCGCTTGCCGATCGCCCGCTCCGGCAAGGCGTCCAGCAGCGCCGCGGTATAGGGATGCAAGGGCGCGGCGAACAGCGCGTCGGTCGACTGTTCCTCGACCATCTGGCCCGCATACATGACCTGGACGCGCTTGGCGGTCTCGGCAACCACACCCATGTCGTGGGTGATCAGGATCAGGCCCATGCCGCGCTCGCGCTGGAGCGAGACCAGCAGGTCCAGGATCTGCTTCTGGATGGTGACGTCGAGTGCCGTGGTCGGCTCGTCGGCGATCAGCAGGCGCGGGTTGCAGGCGATCGCCATGGCGATCATCACGCGCTGGTTCATGCCGCCGGACAATTGATGGGGAAACGACTTGAGCCGGGTTTCCGGTGCGGGAATCCCAACCTGGTGCAACAGCTCGACCACCCGGTCGCGCACGCCCGATTTCGGTACCACGCCATGGGTCGTCAGCGCTTCGCCGATCTGCCAGCCGATCGGGAAGCAGGGGTTGAGCGACGACATCGGCTCCTGGAACACCATGGCGATGTCCTTGCCGACCAGCCGGCGCCGCTCGCGCGCCGAGATGCCCAACAGGTCGATGCCGTCGAATTTCATGACGTCGGCGGTGACCTTGCCCGGATAGCCGATCAGGCCCATCAGCGCCAGCATCGACACGCTCTTGCCGGAGCCGGATTCGCCGACGACGCACAGGATCTCGCCCGGGTCCAAGGTCATGTCCAGGCGGTCGACGGCACGGAACAACCCGCGCGAGGTCGAGAACTCGACGGTGAGGTTACGGATTTCGAGAGCGGACATCAGCGCTTCAGCTTCGGATCGAGGGCATCGCGCAACCCGTCGCCGAACAGGTTGAAGGCGAGGACGGTGATGAGGATGGCGAGGCCGGGGAAGGTCAGCATCCACCAGGCGCGCTGGTAATATTGCAAGGCGCCGGCGAGCATCGTGCCCCATTCCGGCGTCGGCGGCTGGGCGCCGAGGCCGAGGAAGCTCAAGGCCGCCTCGTCCAGGATGGCACTGGAAAAGCCGAGTGTCGCCTGCACGATCAGCGGAGCCACGCAATTCGGCAGCACGGTGATCAGCATCAGCCGCAGCGTGCCGGCGCCGGCGCAGCGGGTCGCCGTCACGTAGTCGCGCGCCAGCTCCGACAGAGCGGCGGCGCGCACCAGGCGCGTATAGTGCGGCAGGGTGACGATCGACACGGCGAACATGGCGTTCAGCAGGCTGGGATGACCCAGGATCGCGACGATCACCACGGCCAGCACCAGGCTGGGGAACACCAGCAGCACGTCCATCAGCCGCATCAGCGCGATGTCGACCAGGCCGCCGGCGAAGGCGGCGGACAGGCCCAGCAGGGTACCGACCGCGAGCGACAGGGTCACGACCATCGCGCCGATGATCAGCGACAGGCGGGCGCCGTGGATCAGGCGCGACAGGATGTCCCGGCCCAGGTCGTCGGTGCCGAGCGGGAAGTCCAGGCTGCCGCCCTCGACCCAGGCGGGCGGGACGATGAACGAGGAGCGGAACTGCTCGATCGGCGAATGAGGTGCCACATAGTCGGCGCCGATCGCGATCACGATCAGCACGATCATGATGCCGAGCCCAACGATCGCTCCGCGATTCTCGGCGAAGGAATTCCAGAACGCGACGGCGCGGCTGGGCGGCGGGCGTACCGCGACGCGCGCGGCGCCGGTGTCGATCGTCGCCATCAGCGTCGGATCCTGGGATTGAGAAAACCATAGGTGAGGTCGACGCCGAAGTTCACCAGCATGACCAGGCTGGCGACCAGCAGCACGCCGCCCTGCAGCACGGGATAGTCGCGGCGCTGGACCGATTCGACCAGCCAATGGCCGACGCCGGGCCAGGAAAAGATCGTCTCGGTCAGGATGGCGCCGCCCAGCAAGGTGCCGACCTGCAGGCCGATCACGGTCACGACCGGGATCAGGGCATTGCGCAGCGCATGGATCAGCACGACCCGCATGGCGCCCAGGCCCTTGGCGCGCGCGGTGCGGATGTAATCCTCGTTCAGCACTTCCAGCATGGCGGACCGGGTCATGCGCGCGACGGTGGCCAGCGGGATGGTGCCCAGCACGATGGCCGGCAGGATCAGGTGGCTGATCGCCGACAGCACGGCGCCGTCATCGTCGGAAAACCAGGAATCGATCAGCATGAAGCCGGTGTAAGGCTCGATATAGAAGGCGTCGGCGATCCGGCCCGAAACGGGGGTCCAGCCCAGCCCGACCGAGAAAATCAGGATCATCATCAATCCCCACCAGGGGATCGGCATCGAGGCACCGGTTACCGACAGGCCCATCAGCCCATAGTCGAACGGAGACCCGCGCTTCACCGCCGCAATGACGCCCAGCGGCAGTCCGATCGCGATGGCGAAGATGATGGCGCAGACCGCCAACTCGATGGTGGCCGGGAACAGCTGGGTGAATTCCTGCCAGACCGGCTGCTTGGTGACGACGGAGGTGCCGAGATCGCCCGTGGCGACCTGCTCCTCATAGTCGAGGAACTGCTTCCACAGCGGCTGGTCGAGGCCAGCCTCGTGGCGCAACTCCGCCAGCCGTTCGGGCGCGATGCCGCGTTCACCGAAGCGGACCTCGATCGGGTCGCCCGGGACCAGCCGGATGAGCGCGAAGGTCAGCAGGGTCACGCCGATGAAGGTCGGAATGATCAGGCTGATCCGCCGGAGGATGAATTGGAGCAAGGTGTCCCGATACTCGAAAAGAGAGTCGAAGATCGATGGTCGAGGCGGGATCCGATCAAGATGATCGGACCCCGCCTCGGGATCGTTACTTCAGGTCGACTTGGTCGAACTGATGCTTGCCGAACGGGCTCATGATATAGCCCGTCACGTTCGCGCGCATCGGCATGAACACGACCGAATGCGCGATGAGGAAGAACGGCGCCTCGTCATGCATGATCACCTGGGCCTGCAGGTAGAGCTTCTTGCGTTCCGCCTGGTCGGTGATGGTCGCGGCCTTGCTGATCAGGTCGTCGAACTGCTGGTTGCACCATTTCGACGCGCTGCCGCCGCCCGGACGGGCCGCCGCACAGCTGGACAGCGGGACGAAGAAATTGTCCGGATCGCCGTTGTCGCCGGTCCAGCCAAGCTCGGCCGCCTGATGCTCGCCCTGCTGGACGCGCTTGCGGTACTCGCCCCATTCATAGCTGACGATGTTCGCCTTGATGCCGACCTTGGCCAGGTCCGACTGCATCAACTCGGCGATCCGCTTGGCGTCCGGGTTGTACGGACGCTGCACCGGCATGGCCCAGAGGTCGGTCTCGAAGCCATCGGGGAAACCGGCCTCGGCCAGCTTCTTCTTGGCATCCGCCTGATCGAACTTGAAGTCCTGGACGTCGTTGTTGTAGGCCCAGAGCGTCGGCGGGATCAGGTTCTTGGCCGGCGAGCCCGCACCCTGGTAGACCGCGTCGAGGATCGCCTTCTTGTCGATCGCCTCGTTCATGGCGATGCGCACGAGCTTGTTGTCGAACGGCTTCTTCTGGGTATTGAAGGCCAGGTAGCCGATGTTCAGGCCCGGCTGCTCCTGCAGCTGCAGGGTCTTGTCGGTCTTGATAGACGGCAGGTCGGCGACGTTCGGGAACGCAATGACCTGGCATTCGTTCGCACGCAGCTTGGCCAGGCGAACCGCCGGGTCCTTGTTGATCGAGAACACCAGGTTGTCGATCTTCGGCTTCGTGCCCCAGAAATCCTTGAACGCCTTGTAACGGATCGTCGAATCCTTGGTGTACTGCACGAACTCGAACGGACCGGTTCCGATCGGCGTCTGGTCGATCTGCTCCGGCTTGTTCTTCTTCACCAGCGCGTCGGCATATTCCTTGGACTGGATCGACATGAAATCCATGGCCATGTCGGCCAGGAACGGCGCGTTCGGGCCGGTCAGCGTGACCTTGATGGTCAGCGGATCGACCTTCTCGACCGTCTTCAGGAGCTTCGGAAAGCTCATGTCGTTGAAATAGTCGTAGCTGCCGCCCGACACTTTGTGGAACGCGTTGTCGTCCTTCCACTGCCGCTCGAAAGAAAAGATCACGTCGTCGGCGTTGAAGTCGCGCGTCGGCTTGAAATCGGCGTTGGAATGGAACTTCACGCCCTTGCGCAGATGGAACGTATAGACGGTCCCGTCGGCCGAAACGTCCCATTTCTCCGCCAGGCCAGGCTCGATCTCGGTCGTGCCGCGCTTGAACTCGACCAGCTTGTTGTAGATCGGCAGATTGGCATCGAAGGTCGTGCCCGTCGTGTTGATCTGCGGATTGAAGTTTTCCGGCGAGCCTTCCGAGCAATAGACGAGCGTCTTGGCGGCTTGCGCCTCGCTCGCCGCACCCATGAACCCGAATGCCGCGAGCGCGCAGGCTGCAGCCATGGCCTTGTAGGTCATCCTAACGTGATCTCCTCTGTCGGTTTATACCGGGCGTCCTGGCGATGATGTCCCCCGACACTCGCCGTCGCTTCTCTCTTGGGAGCGTGCATTAGACCACCTTTGCACGACCTGTCAAACCGCACCCGGAGGCGGGGAGCGCCGCAATTCGGCGTTCCGGTCGCGGCCGTCCCGCGGCGCGCCCATTCTTCGACGAAATCGCCTCCGGTCCGCGCAGCGGACCCTCGCCCGGGGGCGCGGCTGGAAATGGATCTGGAGGGCCGCCAGGATTTATTCTCTGAACGGTAGGGTGGTTTGAAATATCCTGTCGGATTTAACATTCTAATGTGCTTCATTCCGGAGTATCGGACTATATATTCGAGCGATCTTCTTCAAAAGCCGGGTTCAGGATGGCCGTGATCTCGAGTCTACCGACGTTCGAGGCACCGTATATGCGGCGATCCAGGCGGATACAATAGTTGTGATGATGTTTGCTGTCTTGTTCAAAAAATTTATTCGGTTATAGGGTTTTTTCTCGTTTTCCGAGCCGTGCGATATTTCGGATTTCCGTCGATGCCGGGGATCGAATGCCGCGGCCGGCGCGATTTCCCATAACCGGCATTCCGGCCGGCCGGCCATCCGGCGTATAGTCCCGCGCACCATGGAATTTCCCACGCCCTTCGCCGTGCATGCCGAGACGGTTCGACCCGAATGGATCGACTACAACGGCCATATGAACGTCGCCTATTACGTGCTGGTGTTCGACCACGCGACCGATGCGCTGTTCGAGGCGCTCGGCCTCGGCCCGACCTACCGCCATGCGAACGACCTCACCCTGTTCGCGGTCGAATCGCACATCCTCTATACCCGCGAGGTGGCGCAAGGCGATCTTCTGCGGGTCGAGAGCCGCGTGCTCGGCGGCGACGGCAAGCGGTTGCATTTCGGTCATGAGATGTTCCATGCCGCCGAAGGGTGGCGTGCGGCCACGATCGAACTGATGGCGGTGCATGTCGACCTTGCCACGCGACGGACCTCGGCCTTTCCGCCCGAACGGCAGCAGGCGATCGAGCGCGCCGTGGCGGCGCACGCGGCCTTGCCCGCCGCCGATTGGGTCGGTCGCCATGTCTCGCTGACGCGGCATAAGCGCTAGGGACGAGGGACCATGCCCCACGCCTCCGCCGCCGCGCCGATCGGCTTCTTCGCGACACGCCGGCGCTGGCTCGAACTGCGCTGGAAACTGTTGCAGCGCGCCTTGTCGCACAGTGCACTCCGCGACGACGAACTGGCCTTCCTCGGACTGGCCGCCCTCGTGGGCGTGCTGGCCTCGCTCAGCGTCGTCCTGCTGCGGCTTGCGGTCACGACGATCCATACGCTCGCCTTCGGCATCCCGACCGATCAGCACTTGAGCGTGGGCGGCGTCCAGGATTGGCGGCTGGTGTTGATCGTGCCGGTCGTGGGCGGCGTCGTGATCGGCGGCGTTGCCTGGGCATTGCGCCGCTGGCGGCCCCACGACATCGTCGATGCGATCGAGGCGAACGCCCTCTACGGCGGCCGGATGTCGTTACTGGACAGCCTCAACCTGGCGCTGCAGAGCATCCTATCCTCGGGTGTCGGCGCTTCGGTCGGGCTCGAGGCGGCTTATACCCAGGTCGGTTCCGGCTTGGCGTCGCGACTGGCGGGGATCCTGAAATTGCGGCGCGACGACCGGCGCATGCTGGTCGGCTGCGGCGCCGCCGCCGCCATCGCCGCCGCCTTCAACGCGCCGTTGACCGGTGCGTTCTACGCGTTCGAGCTGATCCTCGGCAGCTATACGCTGTCGGGCCTGGCGCCGGTGACGATCGCCGCCCTGACCGGCACCTTCACGGCGCGCTGGGTATTTGGCGCGGATCCGGTCTTCACGGTCAGCCAGGCGGTCCGTATCGGCGGCTGGGACTATGCGGCGTTCCTGGCGCTGGGGCTGCTGTCGGCTGGGCTCGGCATCGTCGTCATGCGTGGCGTGACCGCGACCGAGGGCTGGTTTCGCCGATGGTCGATCCCGTTCTGGCTGCGGCCGGGCATCGGGGCCATTCCGGTCGGACTGATCGCCCTGGTCTGGCCTCAGGTGCTGGGCAGCGGCCATGGTGGCATCGAACTCGATCTCCACATCGCCCTCACCCTGCCGTTCATGATCGGGCTCGTCCTGGCCAAAATCGCCGCGTCTGCGATCTCGATCGGCGCGGGTTTCCGAGGCGGCCTGTTCAGTTCGGCCCTGTTCATCGGCAGCCTGATGGGGGGTGCCCTCGCCATGCTGATCGACCGCGTGATCCCCTCGGCCGTGCTGGATCCGCTGGCCTATTCGCTGGTTGGCATGGGCACGGTCGGTGCCGCGATCGTCGGCGCGCCGACCGCGATGATCCTGCTGGTGCTGGAGACGACCGGCGACTTCTCGGCCACGGTCGGGGTCATGGTCGGCGTGGTCGCGGCCTCGGTCGCGGTCCGGCACTGGTTCGGTTATTCCTTCGCGACCTGGCGCTTCCATCTGCGCGGCCTCAAGATCCGCAGCCCGGAGGACATCGGCTGGTTCGACGAGATCAAGGTCGGCCGCCTGATGCGCGGCGATCCGAAGACCGTGCCGGTCGAGATCACGGTCGCTGCGCTGCGCCGCGCCTATCCGCTGGGCAGCACCAAGCAGGTCTTTGCCATCGAGGACGGCAAGCTGGCCGGCCTGATCGACCTGTCCGAGGTCCACGGACCCGACCTCGAAGGTGACCCGGCGGTGCAGACGGCGCAAGGCCTGGTGCACAAGGCGCCCTTCCTGCTGCCGGGCGACGGCGTGCGCCAGGCGCTGGCCCGCTTCAGCGAGGCCCGCCTCGAAGCGCTGCCGGTGGTCGACGATCCGGACGGCCTGCAGGTCATCGGCTACCTGACCGAAGCCTACGCGCTGCGCCGCTATACTCAGGAGCTGGAGCGTCGGCGCAGCGAAGGCGGCGGAGGCTCCAATCTGTTCGCCGGGTCCGTGCCGCCCAAGACCTGACGGTCAGGCCTCGATCGGCAGGGCCAACTCGGTCATCCGCCGGTCCGGCGGCGTGGTCCAGCGATCGTTGATGTAGATCTCCAGCGGTGGCGCCGCGCGCAAGGTGATGCCGCTTTGCGGCAGCCAGAGGCCGTACAGCCGCCCGAACGCCTCGCTGATCAGCGAGCAGGGGCCGACATGGCGATAGACCGCATAAGGTCCACCTTCGATGTCGAGCCAGCGCACCTCGTCGTCCGGCAACGGGGGTTCGAGGCCCGGGATGAGGCCGACGCACGCGTCGTAGCGGATCCGATCGCCAGGCACCTGCTCCGAATCGTCGTAGGGCAGGCCGATGCAGCTTTCGATCCGGCCGATCAGCCCCCGCTGGCGCATCCACAGCCACAGGGCGTCCCAGACCTGGGGAACCTGCGGATAGGGGCCCAGCTTGCGCATGGCCAGCACGCGGCGGGCCGGAAGTTCCCTGATCTCCACCTCCATGGGATCCCCTTCCCGGATGGCGCGATCGATCCGGGCGTGCCGGGACCGATAGCCGGACGGCGTCATGCCGGCAAAGGCGCTGAAGGCACGGGTGAAGCCGCGCCCGCTGTCGAAGCCGGCCTCGACCGCGATGTCGATCACCGCGCGCTCGCTCGTCGTCAGCGCCGTCGCGGCTTGCAGCAGGCGCATCCTGCGCACCGTGTCGGCAATCGTCTCGCCGGTCATGCCGCGATAGATCCGATGGAAATGGAACGGCGAAAAGCACGCGACCTCGGCCAGCCGCTCGAACGACATGTCGTCGTCGAGATCGGTCCGCAGGCGGTTCATTACTTTCAGGATGCGTCGTCTATAGTCCCGCTCCGTCGTCTCCCGCATCGTCTCCGGCCGATCGTTGAAGTCCGAAGGCAGTATGCCATCACGGCCGCATCGGGGCGCGACCGGATTTGCGGATTTAATCTTCGCCCGGATGGGGCAATGCCGCCGGCGGGAACGGATGCTGCCGCACGGTGCCGGGCAGGCGGCGCGCCAGGCGGGCCAGGGTCAGGTGGACGATCGGCGTCGTATAGAGCGTCAGGAATTGCGAGATCAGCAGGCCGCCGACGATGGCGATGCCCAGCGGCCGGCGCAGCTCGAACCCGGCGCCCGAGCCCAGCGCCAGCGGCAGCGCGCCGATGAGGGCAGCGAAGGTCGTCATCATGATCGGCCGGAAGCGCACACGGGCCGCGTCGAAGATCGCGGCCTCGGGTGCCGCACCCTCGCGCTCGGCCTGCAGCGCGAAATCCACCATCATGATGGCGTTCTTCTTGACGATGCCGATCAGCAGGATGATGCCGATGACCGCGATGACGCTGAGGTCGTAGCCGGTCAGCATCAGCATGACGAGAGCGCCCAGGCCGGCCGAGGGCAGCGACGACAGGATCGTCAGCGGATGGACGAGGCTCTGGTAGAGGATGCCCAGCACGATATAGACGACCAGGATCGCGGCGCCGATCAGCCAGGGCTGGGACGCGAGCGAGCGCTCGAACTCGCCGGCATTGCCGTCGAACGAGGTCTGCAGGCCGGGCGGCTTGCCGACCCGGTTCTCCATCCGATGGATCGCCTCGACCGCATCGCCCAGCGCGACACCCGGCGCGGTCGAGAAATTGACGACGGCGGAGGGCAGTTGCGCCCGGTGGTAGATCACCAGGGGTGCGGTGCCGGTCTCGATGTGGCTGACCGTGCTGAGCGGCACCAGGGTGCCGGTGTCCGATGCCACGTACAGCGTTTCGAGTGCGCGTTCGTCGAGCCGGAAGTTCGGGTCGGCCTGCATGATGACGTAGCTCTGCAGCGAATCACCGTAGATTTCGAGAACCTTGCGCTGCCCGAAGGCGTCGTAGAGCGTGTTGTCGATCGCCTGGATATGTACGCCCAGACGGGCCGCTGTCGGCCGGTCGACGACCAGCTTGACCGTCGGGATGCGCTTGGCGGCATCGGACGCCACGTCGCGCAGTTGCGGCAGCTTCTTCAGCGCGTCGGTCAGCACCGGGACCCACTGGTCGAGCTCCGTCGCCGAGGGGTCCGTGATCTGGTAGATATAGTCTCCGCTGGTCGGCGTGGCGCCGATCACCAGTTCCTGCTGGGCCCGCACATAGGTCTTGATGCCGCTGACCGAAGCGGTCGCCTTGCGCAGGCGTGCCGCGACCTCGAGCGTGCTCGGCCGTTCGGCGGCGGGCTTCAGGACGACCCAGCTGTTGCCGTCCTTCGTCGAAAACAGCCCGGTCCAGACCGTGGCCACAGCAGGATCGGCGCGCAGCACGGCGTCGATCTGCCGGGAGACGGCGATCATGGTCTCCGCCGACGTGTCCGGCGGCGCATCCAGGGTCACGTCGATCTGGCCGTTGTCCTGCTGCGGGAAGAATCCCTTGGGAATGGCATGGAACAGCCAGCCCGTGACCAGCATCGTGCCGACGAACAGGGCCAGCATGGGCTTGGCATGGCGCAGCGACCAGGCGAGGCTGCGCGTATACCCGTTGGTCATGCCGGTCACCGCCGCCTCGCAGGCGCGGACCACGGCATTCTGCCGTCCCGGTCGATGGGGGCGGATGAAGCGTGCGCACATGGCGGGGGTCAAGGTCAGCGAGATCAGGGCCGAGATCAGGATCGCGGCGCTGACGGCGACGCCGAACTCGCGGAACAGACGGCCGACCATGCCGCCCATGAACAGCACCGGGATGAACACGGCAACGAGCGATGCGGTCATCGAGACGATGGTGAATGCCACCTGCTTCGTGCCGCGGATCGTCGCCGTCAGCGGCGCTTCGCCGGCCTCGACATGGCGGGACACGTTCTCGATCACGACGACCGCATCGTCGACGACGAAGCCGACCGCGACGATCAGCGCCATCAGCGACAGGTTGTCGAGCGAGTAGCGGCAGGCGAACAGCACCATGAAGGTGCCGAGGATCGACAGCGGGATCGTGATGCCTGGAATGACCGTGGCCGCCAGATTGCGCAGGAAGATGAAGATCACCAGCACGACCAGGCCCGTGGTCAGCAGCAGCGTGAACTCGACCTCGCCGACCGCCGATCGGATGAGGCCGGCCCGATCCGAGAACACTTCCAGCTTGATGCCGGGGGGCAGGGCGGCAGTGACGCCCGGCAGCGCCGCGCGGATGCCGTCGACCGTGCGCACCACATTGGCGCCGGCCGTCTTTTTAAAGCCGATGACATGGGCCGGCCGGCCGTTCATCCAGGACCGCTGGACCTCGTCCTCGGGTCCTTCCTCGACGGTCGCGACGTCGCTCAGATGCACCGCGGCATTGTTGCGGAAGGCGACGACCAGGTCGCGGAATTCCTCGACGTCCTTCAGCTGGTCGTTGCTGTCGACCTGCGCCGTCGCCACCCCGTTGTCCAGGCTGCCCTTCGGCCGGTTCTGGCTCGCCTGCAGCAGCGCCTGGCGAACGTCCTCGAGCGACAGCTGGCGGCCGGCGAGCGCGGTCGGGTTGACCCGCACCCGGATCGCCGAGCGGATGTTCTGCTGGATCTGGCCGCGCCGGACGCCCGGGATGAGCGAGGCGCGGCGCAGCACCAGCGTGTCGGTGTAGCGGCCGACCTCGGCCAGGGGCAGCGTGTCGGAACTGAGCGCCACATAGAGCACCGACCAGTCGCTGGGGTTGCCCTTGTAGGCGCCCGGCGGGTTCGGCAGATCGGCGGGCAGGTCGCCGGCGGCGGCGTCGATGTTGTGTTGGACCTCGGCATAGGCCGCGTTGATGTCGGTCTCGAGCGACAGTTCGACGCGGATCTCGGTATTGCCCTGGGTATTGACCGAGGTCAGCTGCCGGATACCCTGGGTGTAGATCAACTGCTGTTCCAGCGGCGAGGCGACGTTCGACGCCATCACCTCGGGACTGGCGCCCGGCCAGGAGACATCGACCTCGATCGTCGGATAATCGACCTCGGGCAATGCCGCGATCGGCAGCAGGGTCCAGGCGGCGATGCCGAACACCAGCAGGCCCAGCACCGCCAGCAGGGCCGCGACCGGCCGGGTCACGAAATAGTCGATCATCGGATGGGTCCTAGGAGCCGCCGGCGGCCGGCCGGATTTCGACCTCGGTGCCCTCGGCCAACCCTTCCTGCCGGTGCAGCACGACCCGGTCGCCGGGTTTGATGCCGTCGAGGATCGCGATCAGATCATGCGCCTTTTCGCCCAGCTTGACCGGGCGGACCCGAATGCGGTTCTGGGCGTCGACCACATAGGCGACCGGACCCTCCGGACCGGGGCGCACGCAGGTGCCGGGCACGACGATCGCGTCGCGATGGGTGCGCAGCACCAGACGGCCATTGACGAATTGTCCGGGCCAGAGTTGCCGGTCGGCATTGCCGAAAACGGCCTTGAGCGCGATCGTGCCGGTCGAGCGGTCGATGGCATTGCCGATCAGCTTCAGGTCGCCGACGCCCAGCACATGCTCGTCGTCGGCGGCGCGGGCTTCGACCTTCAGGACCGCCGCCTCCGCCTCGCGCTGGATGTCGGGCAGGCGCTCCTGGGGCACGGTGAAGCTGACCGAAATCGGCTGGATCTGGCTGAGGTCGACCAGCGCCGTGTCGTCGGCGGTGTGAATGACGTTGCCGACATCGACCATGCGCTTGCCGACCCGCCCGGCGATCGGTGCGCGAATCGTCGAATAGTCGAGCTGCAACTGGGCACTGCCGATCCCGGCCTCGTCCGCCCTGACCACCGCCAGCAACTGCCCGACCGTGGCCTTCTGGGTGTCGAAATCCTGCTGGGAGACGAAATTATGCTGCAGCAGGCTGGTCGAGCGCGCCAATTGCGCCTGGGCGGCGGCCAGTTGCGCCTGATCCTTGGCGCGGTTGGCCGTCGCCAGCTCGACCTGATGCTCGAACGGACGCGGATCGATGGTGAACAGCGGATCGCCCGCCTTGACCATCTGGCCTTCCTCGAAATGCGTCGCCGTGATCTGGCCGTCGACCAGGCTCTTGACCGTCACCTGCTGGAACGGCTCGACGGTGCCGGTGCCGCGCACATAGACCGGCATGTCCTGGGTCCGGGCCGTCGCGACGTCGATCTTGGGGATGACCGGCACGGTGGCGGCCCCGCCATCGGCGGTCGCCGACCCGGCCCGCAGCCACAATCCGCCCCCGACACAGCAGAGAATGACGATGCCCGCGACGGCGAGCGGCATTCCCCTGGTCATGAACTCCAACCTCACATTGCGCGAACGTACCTGCCCCGCGCTCGTTGCGGGCGGCAGCACTCTAAGGTTTGGTTGCGACCGATACAATCCTATGGTCGGCTAATGGACCATAAAGATTTTTTATGATCCATCAGCCGCCAGGCGCCGCAGCGCCTCGCCATCGATCCGGTAGGGCGCCCAGTCCGCGCGATGCTGGATGCCCAGCCGTTCGTAGAAGCCGCGGGCCGGATTCCAGTCCAGCACCGACAGGTCGAGCCGCGGGGCCTCGTGGCGGACCGCGACCTGCGCCATGTCGATGATCAACCTGCGGCCCAGCCCATGGCCGCGTGCCGCCTCAGCTACATAGAGGTCTTCCAGGTAGATCCCGGCGCGGCCGAGCCAGGTCGAATAGCTGAAGAACCAGAGCGCGAAGCCCACCACCCGCCCGTCCAGCTCGACCACGCGGCAGCCGAACCGCTTTTCAGGTCCGAAACCGTCGCGCAGCAGGTCGTCCTCGGTCGCGACGACGGCGTCGGGCTCCCGTTCGAACATCGCCAGTTCCTTGATCAGCGCCAGGATGGTCGGCACATCTTCAGGAGACGCGTCGCGCAGGTGGATCTTCGCCATGGGCACTCCGGTCTCAGGGGTCGAGCAGGGCGCCGGTCCGGGTCGGCAGCGGCGTGGCGCCGGCGATCTTGCCGATGCCCTGGCCCGGCCTTGCCAGGCGTTCGATCTTGCGGGCGAAGAACAGCCCGTCCGCGATGGTCCTGACCGGCGTCCGCGCAGATGCCGGATCTTCGGCCAGCGGATCGATGATCTCGGCCACGATCTGGCCCGCCGTGACCCTGGCGCCCAGCTCCGCATGGTAGACCACCATGCCGCCGACCGGCGCGCGCAGCACGTCGACGCCGTCGAGCGGCGTGCCGTCGCATAGCGCCGTCGGCAAGGGACCCGGATCGCCGGCGACCACGCCGCGGCGCTGCAGGAAGCGCAGCAGGGCCGCCGCGTCCTGGGCACCCAGCGCGTCCGAGACGTCGCCCTGGCCGCGAAATTCGACCGTGCCGGCAAGGCAGGCGTCCGGGATCGGCGCATCCGCGCCCAGGCGCCGACGCAGCTCCGCCCACAGGTTGCTGAACGTCTCGTCGAACGGGGTGCCGCCCGAGTCCGCGGCGAGCAGGGTCGCGGCGCTGCCGAGGTCGGCCGACAGGTCGGCGCCGTCGGGCCAGCGCGCGGTCCCAAGATAGAGGTGCAGCAGCGCGTCATTGTCGCAATGCAGGTCGAGCACGTAGTCGGCGTCGATTGCCTCGCGCATCAGGATCCGGCGCAGGCTGGCGAGTTCGCCCAGCGGCTGATGCTCGTCGAGCAATGCCACCAGCAGGGTCCGGATCGTGCGCACGTTCTCTGCCGGGTCGGTGCCCAGCTTGCCGGCCAGACGCTCGGCGGCAAGGGCCGCCAGATTGGGGAAGGACCGGTTGAAGTTCTCGCCCGAGGCCAGGTCGTAGCGGCCGAGATGGGAGCCGTCGATGACCTGGGCCAGACCGATCGGGTTGGCGACCGGCACCAGCACGATCTCGCCCAGGATTCCGCCCGCGGCCTCGGCGGCATCGAGCAGCCCGGTCAGGTGGTGCGCCGCCATCATGGCCGGCAGCTCGTCGGCATGGAGCGATGCCTGCAGGTAGGCCTTGGGCGTGGCGCCGGGCGCGCCGTAGCGCAGAATTTTAAGATGCCGGCTGGTGCCCGGGCTCGACGGCCCCAGGCGCTTGATCTCGACGGACTTCATGGGAGCAACCTCAATTCGCCGCCGCGTCCACTACCGGCAGCCACGGCATGATGCCGGTAAGGTAGAGCCAGAACACGCCGACCGCCATGGAGGCGAGCGTGATCGGAATGCCGGCGCGGGCGAACTCATTCGCCCGCAGCTTGACGCCGCGCTCCAGCGCACGCTCGACGATGATCAGGTTGGACAGGCTGCCGATCAGCAGGAAATTGCCGGCGAGCGACGACAGCAGCGCCAGCCCGTAGAGCGCACCGGGCGGCGGATCGAGCCAGACCTGCAGCAGCAGCACCGCCGACGGCACGTTGCCGATCGTGTTCGACAGGAACAGGGTCAGCGGCGCCAGCACGATCAGGCTGTCGGGCAGCAGGTGGATCGATTGCAGCCCGTCGATCAGCATGCCGGGCAAGGCCGTGTTGCCGAGCGCGCCGGTCACGCCGAACAGGCAGGCGAACAGCAGCAAGAGCGGCCAGTCGATCGCCGCGATCATCGCGGCCGACGTGAATTTTCGATTGAGCAGCAGCAGCGCCGCGATCGACAGGGCGAACACGTCGCGCGGCAGGTCGGTCAGGAACAGCGCCAGCAGGCAGACGACGGCGGCGATGCCCTTGTTGGTCTGGGTCCGGTCGTGGGGCCGGAACGCGAGCGGCGGCAGCGCCTCCTCGGCGAACCCGTCGGTCGCCAGCTCCAGCTTGCCGCGCCACAGGAAGGCCACGACGGCGAACACGATGCCCAGGCTGACGATCGCCGGCACGCCGCAGGCCCACAGATAGGTCGGCAGGTGCAGGTTGCCCAGCTGGCCGACCAGGATGGTCTGCGGTGCGCCGATGATGGTGGCGGCGGAGCCGGCATTGTCGGCCGCGATCATCGCGATCAGGTAGGGGCGGGGATCGAGGCCCCGGGCGCGCACCGCATCCACCAGCAGGGGCGTCATGCAATAGACCAGCATGTCGTTGGCCAGGAACGCCGACAGGCCGCCGCAGGCCGCGACGGTCAGGCCCAGGATCCGCAGCGGGCTGCCGGGCGCCTGGCCGATGCGGCGGATCACGGAGTCGCAAAAGCCCGACGCGATGAACTGGGCCGAGATGATCATGATCGCGAACAGCAGGACCAAGGTCGGCATGTCGATGCGCGCACCGACCTCGTCCAGGTTCAGCGCCTCGGTGCCCAGCAGGGCGATCAGGCCCAGCAGCGCGATGCCGGTGCGGTCGACGCGCAGCCACGGCAGCCGCCCGGCCGCCATGCCGCCATAGGTCAACAGGAAGATGACGTAGATCTTGACGGCAGTCATCGCGAAGCGGGCCCGGACTTCTCGTTCGGCAAAGCAACCGGTCGGACGTCGCGACCGAGGCGACCCGACAGGAAATGCAACGGGGCAGAGCGTGGCCGAACTCGCGCACGAGCGGAAGGCGCTAAACGGCTCCGTTACCCCCGCATAGGCGACCTGAGCGCGGATCGTGGCACTTTGAACACGGGTTGCCTCTCCGGTAAGGTGGATGCCATGTCCCTCATGTCAGATCGCCCGGGCGAGCCGTCCTATTTCGCCAACCTCAATCCGCCGCAACGCGAAGCCGTCGAGACGCTCGACGGTCCGGTCCTGGTGCTGGCCGGCGCCGGCACCGGCAAGACGCGTGTGCTGACCACGCGCCTCGGCCATATCCTCATGACCGGGCGGGCGTACCCCAGCCAGGTGCTGGCCGTGACCTTCACCAACAAGGCGGCGCGCGAGATGCGCGACCGGCTGGAACGGCTGATCGGCGCCGACAGCGAGGGCATGTGGCTGGGCACGTTCCATGCGCTGGCCGCGCGCATCCTCAGGCGCCATGCCGAGGCGGTCGGGCTGAAGTCCAACTTCACCATCCTCGATACCGACGACCAGATCCGGCTGATCAAGCAGCTGCTCGTGGCCGAGGGCATCGACGACAAGCGCTCGCCCGCGCGCGCCGTGCTGGCGACGATCGAGCGCTGGAAGGATCGCGGCCTGACGCCCGACAAGGTGGACGGCGAGGACGCGGGCGAGCTGGCCGACGGCCGCATGGTGGCGCTCTATCGCCAGTATCAGGAGCGGCTGCGCGTGCTGAACGCGACCGACTTCGGAGACCTGCTGCTCCACAATCTGACCATCTTCCTCGGCCAGCCGGCGATCCTGGCCGATTATCAACGTAAGTTCCGCTATCTGCTGGTCGACGAGTACCAGGACACGAACGTGTCGCAATACCTGTGGCTGCGCCTGCTGGCCCAAACCCACCGGAACATCTGCTGCGTCGGCGACGACGATCAGTCGATCTATGGCTGGCGCGGCGCGGAGGTCGGCAACATCCTGCGTTTCGAGGCGGATTTTCCGGGCGCGGTCATCATCCGGCTGGAACAGAACTATCGTTCGACGCCGGAGATCTTGAATGCGGCCGGCCACCTGATCGCGCATAACAACGGCCGGCTCGGCAAGACGCTGTGGACCGCGGGCGAGGCCGGCGAGCGGGTCCGGGTCAAGGGCATGTGGGATGGCGAGGAAGAGGCGCGCTGGGTCGCCGACGAGATCGAGACCGACCAGCGCCAGGGCACCCGCCTCTCCGAGATCGCCGTCCTGGTCCGCGCCAGCTTCCAGATGCGCGAGTTCGAAGAGCGCTTCATCACGACCGGCATCCCCTACCGGGTCATCGGTGGCCCGCGCTTCTACGAGCGGCAGGAAATCCGCGATGCGCTGGCCTATCTGCGGCTGATCTACCAGCCCGACGACGATCTGGCGTTCGAGCGCATCGTGAATACGCCGCGCCGGGGCATCGGCAATGCGACGATGCAGACGCTCCACGCGCTCGGCCGCGCCACCGGCGTGTCGCTGATGGAGGCGGCGCGGCGCGTGGTCGAAACCGACGAGCTGAAGCCGGCTTCCCGCAAGGCCGTGGCCCTGCTGGTGCGGGATTTCGATCGCTGGCGGCGCGAATCGGACCGTATCCTGCACACCGAGCTCGCCCAGATCGTGCTGGACGAATCGGGCTATACGGCCATGTGGCAGGCCGACAAGACGCCCGAGGCGCCAGGGCGGCTGGAAAACCTCAAGGAACTGATCGTCGGCATGGCGGAGTTCGAGACCCTCGCGGGCTTCCTCGAGCATGTCAGCCTGGTCATGGACAATGCGGCCGACGCCGGCGGCGACCTGGTCAGCCTGATGACGCTCCATGCCGCCAAGGGCCTGGAGTTCGGCCATGTCTTCCTGCCGGGCTGGGAGGAGGGGCTGTTTCCCCATCAACGCGCGCTCGACGAGACCGGTCAGGCCGGGCTCGAGGAAGAGCGCCGTCTCGCCTATGTCGGCCTCACCCGTGCCAAGCAGCGCGCCGACGTGTCCTACGCCGCGAACCGGCGCATCCACGGCCAATGGCAGAGCAGCCTGCCGTCCCGCTTCGTCGAGGAACTGCCGCAGGACCAGATCGAGGCGGAGGCCGCGACCGGCATGTACGGCATGCGCGCACCTGCCGGCCGCGGGGCGTTCGACGACATTGCAACCTCCGCCTTCGGCGGCTATCGCAGGATCGTGCGCCCGATGGACGGCGGCGGGCCGCGCGAGGGTCGCGAGATCCGCGCCGTCGGTGGCTTCCACGAGGGCGACCGGGTGTTCCACCAGAAATTCGGCACCGGCACGGTGCGCGAGGTCGAGGATGCCAAGCTGACGATCGATTTCGACCATGCCGGCGAAAAGCGGGTCATGGACAGCTTCGTGCAGAAGGCCTGAGAGACAAAGGATATTGGCTTCGATGATTCCGACCTCGACCTGGCCCAAGGGCGGCGCGCCGCTGTGGCGCGTGCTGCTGGAAGCGCCGGACGAATTCTCGGCCGAGGGCTTCGCCCAGGTGCTCGAAGCGCTGGGCGGCGCCATCAGCGCGTTCGAGACCAGCCCGCAAGGGCCGTGGAAGGTCGAGAGCTTCGTCCAAGGCAAGCCGGACCTGGCCCCGGTCGAAGGCGGGCTGGCGCTCATCGCCCTGCAATTCGGGATCGACCAGCCTGAAATCGTGCTGGAGCAGCTGCCCGACGTCGACTGGGTGCGCGAGAACCAGGAGAGTTTCCCACCGCTGCGCATCGGCCGCTATTTCGTCTATGGCTCGCACATCGCCGAGGCGCCGCCGGCCGGTACGATCGGGTTGGAGATCGATGCCGCGAGCGCTTTCGGCACCGGCGAGCATGCGACCACGGCCGGCTGCCTGCTGGCGCTGAGCCGGCTTGCCAGGCGGGGCAAGCGGCGGCGCGTGCTCGACATGGGTTCGGGCACCGGCATCCTGGCGATCGCCGCGGCCAAGACCTGGCACGTGCCGGTGCTGGCCTGCGACATCGATCGCAATTCCGTGCGTGTCGCGGCGGAAAACATGGTGGCGAACGGGGTGCAGCATCTGGTGACCAGCCGCGAGAGCGACGGTTATCACGCCCAGGTCGTGCGTGCGCGGGGTCCCTACGACCTGATCTTCGCCAATATCCTGGCGCGGCCGCTGGCCAAGATGGCGCCGGACCTGGCGCGCAACCTGGCGCCGGGCGGCGTCGCCATCCTGTCGGGCCTGCTGGCCGGTCAGGAAACCTACGTCGCGGCCGCCCATCGCAACGCGGGACTGACCTTCATGGGCCGTCTGCCGCGTGCCGGCTGGCACACGCTGGTGTTCGAGAAGGCGCGGTAGGGAAAGGGGCGCACACCACCCTGGCCGACGCGTTGGGAGATCTCGAGGGACGAGACCGCCTGGCGCCGGCGGGTGGCTTGCAGTCTGGAGGAACGCGGGAAGCAGCGTTCCTCGTCTGCTCTCTAGCGGAGCAGCTTCGCGATGTCGCGACGGGCGAGGCCGATGTCGGCGAGCAGGCGGTCGTCGAGGTCGGCGAGATGGCCGCTCACGCGGGCGCGCTCGATACGCAGCGCCAGGTGGCGATAGGCCGTCAGCAGCAGGTGGATCGGGCCGCCGGACTGGCTGGATCCCGAGATGGTCAAGGTCGCTACGTTACTCATCGGATCATCCCCCCTTGGGATGAATATAGAACCCGTCTGGCCGAACCGGCGGACGGGGCGTCGCGGATTACGCGGCGCGCTGTTTGACGCTGTTGTTGGCGGCGACATGGCCGACATTGGCGAAAACCGGACGGGCTTCGACGGCGAGGTCGGTCTTCGGGCTGATGGCGAACGGGATGTCGGCACGGCGCAGGCCGATGTCGGCGAGCGAACGGTCGTCCATCGAATAAAGCTCGTTCAGAACGCGCTGGCGTTCCTGCCAGACACGAAAGCCACGCACGGCGGCCGAGAGGATCGTGAACATACGAAGTTACTCCAGAAAGATATTTGCGACTTCAATTATGCCGCAACGCACAAAATAGGCAGCTTCGCGCGAAACGGCAGAGGGTCTAGCGCACTCCAGCTCACGGGTCCGCGCATGACGCACTGCAATAAACCGGTAAGAATCAGGGCTCTTGTGCCGCAATCCTGCGGCCTCTAGCCTCTCGCCGCCGGTAATGGTGCCGGCATGTCGCTAAGTCTACGGTGCTATGATGCAGAAGAAGGATTGTCGGCTGACCTATCAGGGCGACGCCGTTTTGGCGGGGTTGCTCGCCAAGGCAGGGTCCGTTTACACGGTCGCCGAGGTCCGCAGCCTGATTTCGGGTGTCCTGGGTTCCGCCGAGGAGCGTGATCCGGAAGCCTGGTGCGTGCTGGTCGCCTCGTCGCTTTCGTCGGCGCTCGTGGCGCAGCTGGTGGCACTCAAGGACCAGGTCGCCCATGACGAGGCCCCGGCGCCGGTCGAGGCCGCGACCCATGGCAAGCGCTTGGCCGCGGTCCGCGCCGGGCTTGCCAAGCTCGGGGTCGACGGCTTCCTCGTGCCGCGCGCCGACGAGTTCCAGAACGAATACGTGCCGGCCGGCAACGAGCGCCTGCAGTGGCTGACCGGCTTCAAGGGCTCGGCCGGCGCCGCCGTCGTGCTGGCCGACCGGGCCGCGATCTTCGTCGATGGCCGCTATACGGTGCAGGTCCGTGCCGAGGTCGATGCCAACCTGTTCGAATTCCGGCACTTCATTACCGAACCACCGGAGGAATGGGTCGCGACCGCGCTCAAGGCCGGCCAGCGCTTCGGCTATGATCCCTGGCTGCTGACCCCGGCCCAGGTCGACAAGCTGCGCGCCGGCGTTACGAAAGCCGGTGCCGAGCTGGTGCCGGTCGAGACCAATCCGCTCGACGCCGCCTGGGAGCGTCGCCCGGCCGCTCCGCTCGGGCCCGTCCGTCCGCACGACCTGGAATTCTCCGGCAAGTCTTCGACCGACAAGCGCCGCGAGATCGGCGAGGCGCTGGGCGCCGACAAGCGCGACGCGACGGTGCTGACCATGGCCGACAGCCTCGCCTGGCTGCTGAACATCCGCGGCTCCGACGTGCCGCATACGCCCTTGGCCCTCGGCCTGGCCATCCTCGACAAGGAAGGCCAGCTCGACCTGTTCATCGACCGGCGCAAACTGGCGCCCGGCCTCGAATCCCATCTCGGCAACAGCGTCGCCGTGCGCGACATGGCCGAATTCGGCCCGGCGCTCGATGCGATGGGCGGCAAGGTGGTCCAGGTCGATCCGGCGACGACCGCCTCCTGGGTGTTCGATCGGCTGGGCCACGCCGGCGCCAAGCTGGTGCGGGCGGCCGATCCCTGCAAGCTGCCCAAGGCAGTGAAGAACGAGGTCGAACTGGACGGCTCGCGCCGCGCCCACCGGCGCGATGCGGCCGCCATGGTGCGCTTCCTGGCCTGGCTCGCCGCCGAGGCGCCGAAGGGTGGCCTGACCGAGATCGCCGTCTCCGACCGGCTCGAAGCCTTCCGGGCCGAGGGCGCCCGGTTCCGCGACCTGTCGTTCCCGTCGATCTCGGCGGCCGGCCCGAACGCGGCCCTGCCGCATTATCGCTCCGGCCCCGAGACGGAGCGGTCGCTCGAGCCGGGCACGCTCTATCTGATCGATTCGGGCGCGCAATATCTCGACGGCACGACCGACATCACGCGGACGATCGCGATCGGCTCGCCCACGGCGGAGATGAAGGATCGCTATACCCGCGTGCTGAAGGGCCATATCGCGCTGTCGATGGCACGCTTCCCCAAGGGCACGACCGGCGGCGCGATCGACGTGCTGGCCCGGTTGCCGCTCTGGCAGGCCGGCGTCAATTTCGACCACGGCACCGGCCATGGCGTCGGCAGCTACCTCAGCGTCCACGAAGGTCCGCAGCGCATCGCCGCCTTCGCCGATACCCAGCCGCTGATGCCCGGCATGATCCTCTCGAACGAGCCCGGCTACTATAAGGAAGGCCATTTCGGCATCCGCATCGAGAACCTGATCGTCGTGACCACACTCGATATCCCGGGTGCGGAGCGCGAGATGTACGGCTTCGAGACCATCACCTTCTGCCCGATCGACCGCACGCCGATCGATCTGTCGCTGCTGACGGTGGACGAGATCGCCTGGCTCGACACCTACCACGCCAAAACGCGCGAGATCGTCCTGCCGCTTCTCGATGACCCGGCGGCACGCGCCTGGCTGGAGGCCACGACCGCGCCGCTTTGATCTGAAAATACAAGTTTAACGCTGAGCGATCTTCGCTTACAAAGGATAGGTTGTGCGACGCATCGAGGCAACGAAGCCTGAACGGTCGCTCTTTTCTCGCTGCTTCTTCAGGTAATTTCCGATGTCTCGCACGCCCGTTCTGCTCACCGCGGCCTTTCTGGGCATCGGCCTCTTTCTCTCGACCCCTGCCGCACGCGCGGCAAATGCCTATCTGCCAAACGGCGTTTCGCCTTCCGTATCGGTCGTCGATACAGTCAGCCATCAGCTGCTGGCGACGATTGCCGTCGGCAATGGCCCGTTCGGCGTTGCCATAACGCCGGACGGCGCGATCGTTCTGGTGACCAACCAGACCGATGGAACGGTCTCGGTCATCGACGGTTTCAGTAATACGGTGTTGGCGACCGTGACGGTCGGGCACCAGCCGAATGCCGTCGTGGTCAAGCCCGATGGGTCGAGCGCCTATGTGGTGAATGGCGGCGACAGCACCCTGTCCGTCGTCGACCTGACGCGGGACGTGGTGACCACCACGATCCCCCTGATTTCGCGCGTGGGCAACGTACCGGCCGGCGGGTCGGCCAATGCCGTCATCACCGTCGACGGCTCGCGTGTCTATGTGATGAACACATCCGACGAGTCGGTCTCCGTGATCGACGCGATGACCAATCGGTTCGTCACGGCCATAGACTTGCAGGTGCCCGGAGAAGCCGGACTTCCGCAAAACGGCATCGCCGTCACGCCGGACGGCAAGACGGTGATTGCGGCCAACGCCATGGGTTTCAGCATCATCGACACCGCGACCAACAGCATCAGGATCAATGTGCGGGAAGGGTCGCCCGGCAGCATCACGATTTCGCCCGACAGCACGCTCGCCTACATGACTGCGGCGGGACTTGCGGTCCATCGGACGTCGGATGGCAGCTATCAGACCATATTGAGTAGCCAGATTAACAGCCAGACTCTCGTTTTCAACACCTCGCTCGTCGTGTCGCGGGATGGAAGCAAACTATTTTTCATGGACCCGTTCGGCAATGCCCTGGGCGAAATGGATACCAAGGTAGGGATCGTCGACTCGTTGACCGATGTTTCCGGCACGCGGGTGCCGTTCCTCGGCTCATATATCGGTCCGGACGCTCCCTCGTCCTTGGCCGCGGCCGTTCTTCCGGGCGGGCGGTCCGTCACCGAGGGCACGACGGCGACTGTCTTCGCGACGATGCTCAACACCGGTTCCACCGACCTGGCGAGTTGTTCGGTCGCCCTGCCGCTCGGCGGCGTCAACGGCCTCTCGTTCCACTATCAGACGACCGATCCATTGACGAACACGCTCGTCGGACAGCTGGACACACCCGTGACGATCGCGGCGCACGGCTCACAGACCTTCGTGCTGTCTTTCGAAACTGCCTCCGCCGTTTCGGGGTTGTCTCAATCGCTGGCCTTCGGCTGTCACGGCACTGGGTTTGCCCCCATCACCGAAGGGGTGAACACGGTCGGCCTGCTTTATTCCGCGACTGCGGTACCCGACATCATCGCGCTTGCGGCTACGTCGTCCGGCGACGGCATCGTGACCGTGCCGTTGTCCGCCGGAGCGGAAAGCGCCTTTGCCGTCGCCAGCGACAACAATGGCGCCCCCAGCCTGATCATCGCTTCCGTCGATACCGGCGACGCCACGCTGCCGGTGACGGCGACGATTTGCCAAAGCGATCCGGTCACAGCGCAGTGCCTCGCGCCGCCGGCGACATCGATCTCCGTCGGATTTCCCGCCAACGCGACGCCGACGTTCTCGATTTTTGTCAGGGCGACCGGAGCTGTCCCCTTCGCCCCAGCGACGTCCCGGCTATTCGTGCGGTTCAACGATTCGGGTGGCACGTCTCACGGCGGGACCAGCGTCGCGGTGCGCACCGTCGATTGAGCCGGTGCCGCCGGGCCGGGAAGCATGGACAGCAGGCGTCAAGTCTGCTGCTTCCTCGCGGAATCGGCGGTTTCTAAAAATGCAACTTTAACGCTGGCTCGTGTTGGCATAAGAATGTGAAGTTGAGGGCGCCGGTTCGAGAGGACGTCGAAGGGACACCTGATCGCCGCTTACCAAGGTAGTTTCCATGTTGCACAAGCAAATTCTGGTTGCCGTCACGCTTCTCGGTGGCGGGTTCCTCCTCTTGGCGACAGGCGCACGCGCGCAAAACGCTTATTTGCCCAGTCCTAGCTCACCATCCGTTTCGGTTGTCGATGCGACGAGTCATCGGGTCAAGGCAACGATCCAGGTCGGCCATGGCCCGCTCGGTGTTGCGATCACGCCGGACGGGGCCGCGGTCCTCATCACCAACCAGACCGACGGTACGGTTTCGATCATCAACGGATCGACCAATACGGTAACGGCCACAGTGCCCGTGGGACGCCAGCCGAACGCAGTGGTCGTCAGGTCTGATGGGACAAAAGCCTATGTCGTCAATGGCGGCGACAGTTCGGTCTCGGTCGTCGATCTCGCCCATGACGTCGTCTCGGCGACCATTCCACTTATTTCGCGCGTCGGTAACGTGCCTGCCGGCGGATCGGCCAATGCGGCTCTCAGCGCCGATGGATCGCGCCTCTATGTCATAAACGATTCCGACGAATCGGTTTCCGTCATCGATGCCACGACGAACAGCTTCGTTACTGCGATCGATATCCGGATTTCCGGCGAATTCGGTCTGCCTCAAGGCGGCATCGCCGTGACGCCGGATGGAAAGACCGTCTATGCGTCGAACGGATCGGGCTTCAGCGTCATCGACACCGCGACAAGCGTCGTCAAGACCACTGTTCGGCAGGGATCGCCCAACGCGATCGCGTTCTCACCGGACGGTGATCTTGCCTACCTCAACATCAATGCCATCCTGATTTTCCGTGTGGCGGATTCGACCTTTCAGAACGTGCTCATTCCCACCCTTCCGAACAACGCCGGCGGGTTCACCATCGCCTCCATCGCGCTCGCTCCCGACGGGAAGAAGATCTATTTCACCAGCTACCAAAACGGCTTCGTCGGTGAGATGGATGCGAAGAGCGGCGTTCTCGATGCGTCGATTCCGGTTGCCGCAGGGGCTGTAGCGGTCGGCGCTTTCGTCGGTCCTGCGTCGACCAGCCCGCTGGCCGCGGCGGTTCTGCCAGATGGCCGGTCCGTCACTGAGGGAACCAATGCGACGGTTTTCGCGACCCTCCTCAACTCCGGCTCCACGGCGCTATCGAATTGCTCGGTCGCGTTGCCGCTCGGCGGCGTCAACGGCGTTTCATTCCATTATCAGACGACGAACCCGTCGACCAACGCCCTGGTCGGGCAATTGGATACGCCGGTGACGCTGGCACCGAACGGCTCCCAGACCTTCCTGCTGTCGTTCGAGTCTGCTTCTGCGGTCGTCGGAATCACTCAGTCTGTCGCATTTGGTTGTGATGGCGTGGGATCTGCTCCGATCTATGCCGGCGTGAATACCGTCGATCTGCTCTACTCGGCCACCCCCGTCAGCGACATCATCGCGCTCGCCGCGACGACCTCGGGCGACGGCGTCGTGACGGTGCCGCTCTCGGGCGGCGTGCCGGGATCGTTCGCCGTGGCGTCCGACAACAATGGTGCCGCGGGATTGATCATCGCGTCCGTCGACACCGGCGCTGCCGCGTTGCCGGTAACGGCGACGATCTGCCAGAGCGACCCGGTCACAGCGCAATGCTTAGCGCCGCCGGCCGCCTCGATCTCCGTCGGATTTCCCGCCAACGCGACGCCGACCTTCTCGATCTTCGTCACGGCAACCGGCGCCGTCCCGTTCGCCCCGGCGACGTCTCGGCTGTTCGTGCGATTCAACGACTCGGGTGGCACGTCCCACGGAGTGACGAGCGTCGCGGTGCGCACCAGCAACTGACGCAAGGGCGTCGTCTCGGCGGCCCCTGAGATAACACAGACAGCTCCCTGCTCGGAGGTGGCCGCGGACGATCGACGCACGTATAGGTATGGCGGGCGCCGATCGCCCTCGGCATCATCTCGGGGATCAATCCATGGCCATCACGCGTCAAGTCATCACGTCGCTGCAGCGCGACGGCACCGACATGCTCGGCACCAAGGTGCTGGCGGTGAAGATCGTGGACGAGAGCATCGTCTCCGGCTCGCTGCTGACCGTCGAGAGCAATCATTTCTGCGTGCTGAAGTCGCGTGGCGCCGTGCTCGACATCTACGAGACCGGGCAATATGCGCTCACCACCCCCGACAAGCCGTTGGTCGGCTCGATCGTCCAGGGTTTCTTCGGCGGCGCCTCGCCCTGGGTGTTCGAGGTGATCTACATCAACCGCTCCAAGCTGCTGGTGCGCAGCAAGGGTGTTGCGACCAGCGCCGAGATGGCGGAGATGGCCTACCAGGTCGATTATTACGTCCATGTCGACAGCAAAGCGGCGGCCCTCGACCTGATCACCCATCTGCCGTTCAACGGCAACACCATCGACATCCAGGAAGTGGCCGACTATGCCGGCCCCGCGATCGAGCAGGCGATCAATCAGGTCGTCCAGGTCACCAAGATGGAAAACATCAACGAGCACATCAACGAGATCCGCGAAGGCGTGAAGGTCCACCTCGCGGATTTCCTCAAGGTCTACGGCATCATGCTGAACGACCTGAAAGTGCTGATCCTGCCGAAGGACGAGCGGATGCGCGAGCTGATCTCGCTGCAGGCGCTGGGTCTGACGCCGATGGAGGCGGTGCGCTACTACCTGGCCCTGCGCATGGCCGACATGGGCCTGGTTTCGGCACCCAATGCCGCGGCAGGCCTGCCATTCAACATTGGCGGAGCGGCCGGTGGCATCTATCCGCTCAGCATCGAGACAGGCGTGCCGGAAGCGGCGCGCAAATGACGGGGCCTTCGGCATTCTACGCCGATACCGACGAGATCGACCAGATCGCGATCAACCTGTTCCACGGCTGGGGCTATAATTTCTATCGGCTCGAAAACCAGTTGCGGACCGACGATCTGCTGATCCGCAACAAGGTCTGCTGGCTGCTCGGCAGCGCACGATCCTCGGTCGAGGCGGCGGAAAGCGCCTATCGGCGAACCTTCCTGCCGCCGCCGTCGCGCGCCCAGCCGCGGCCCGATCCCGATGCTGTTGCCGGCGCGCAGGCGCTGGAGCGGCTGTCCCAGGCGATCGGTGCCGTCGAGGGGCAGATCCGGGCGCTGCCCGTGCCCGAAAACGACCGGATGATCGAACGCCACCGGCAGGAAGCGGCGACCCTGGTGATCCTGCTGGCGATCGACCGCCGGCTGGCCGGCCAGGCGGAAATGCTGCGCGCGGCGATCGATGGCAAAGATGGTGAATGGCTGATCGCCCATGGGACCGCCGCATTCGACGGGCTGGCGGCCTTGACGGAAACCGTGCGGCAGCGCCAGGGCATGCTGTTCATCGACTAGCGATCAGCGCTCAAGCCCCAGTCCCAGGGCGGCCGCCAGCAGGGAAATACAGGCGAACACTACCCATTCGGCCGCCAGCCAGCGGCGCACCACCGCGACCTCGGCGTCGCCGGGCAAGATGGGCGCGCGCTTGCGCCAGGCGATGATCTTCATGGTCGGCACGACGGACAGCAGGCGTCACACTCGACCAGGCCGGACAGCTGAACTTCCCGACCGGAACGGAGGCCGGGATCGAATATCGGGCGCCCAGGCTGGCCGCCCTGCTGGTCGGCATGTGACGGCTTTGCCATGGCGGAAACGCATGCCGGATATTTGTGCAGCGCAAAAATTGCTGTTGAAAGCGCCAGGAGAACTGCTACCTATTGCATGTTGCATCGCAGTATATGGGCAAGTTTATAAGCCCCCGGGGTGGAAACGCCGTGTCGTCAGGAGCATGACATGAGCATTTCCTTCAAAGCCGCGCCGACCGTTTCCCTGGCCCCGTCGATCGACCAGACCAGCCGCATCGCCCAGTTCCGTGAAGTGTTCGCACTGTGGGTTCAGCGTACCCGCGAGCGGGCCGAACTGGCCCAGTGCGACGACCGCGATCTCCAGGACATGGGCGTTTCGCGCGCGGCCGCCCTCAGCGAAATCCGCAAGCCGTTCTGGCGGGAATAGTCGAGGTCCACTATTCGGCCGCAACCGCCCGTTTGGGGCGGAGCGGCAGCAACAGCAGCAGTGCGACGCCGGCCAGGAGGCCGGCCGCGCCGAAGATTTCGGTCGCGGGCAGGCGCGTGACGAGCGGCGCGGTCAGGGTCGGCGCCACGGCCTGGGCCAGCAGCACCGGAACGGCGAGCCAGCCGAGCAGGGCGGCATAATTGTCCGGGCCGAAGATCGCGAGCGGCAGGGTGCCGCGATTGATGGTCATGATGCCGTTGCTCATCCCATAGAGCAGGGCGAACAGGCAGGCAGCCGGTGCAGCCCCGACGATGCCGCCGCCCCACAGCAGGACGACGATGCCGACCGGCGCCAAGCCGGCGCCGAGCGCGGCGCGGCCGATCAAGCCGAAACGTCCGCCCGACGACCATTCCAGCAGCCGTCCCGCGACCTGTCCCGGTCCGATCAGGGCGGAGGCGCCAATCGCTTCGCCGGCCGTCAGGCCCATGCCGCCCAGCAGGGGCAGGATGGCGACGGCGAGGGCCGACGTTACGAACCAGCGGATCGTGAAGAAGCCGGCCAGGCAGGCGAGCGCCTGGTGCCGGCTCCGTCCGACCGGCCTCGTGGCGGCGGCCGGTCCGGACGCTCGCGCGACGCCCTGCCGGGGCACCATCAGCAGTATGATCGGCAGGTTCACGGCCAGCTGAACCGCCGCGTAGACGAGCAGGGTGTCGCGCCATCCGACCGTCTCGACCAGGTACGCGCCGGCAGGCCAACCGACGGTGCTGGCGAAGCCGCCCATCAACGTGACGCCGGTGATGGCGGGACCGGCGTCGGCGCCGAGCATGCGGCCCAAGGTCGCGAACACGGCGTCGTACAGGCTGAGCGCCATGCCGATGCCCATGATCGTCCAGCCGCCGTACCACAGCGCCGGGCCGTGCGCCATTGCCAGCAACCCCAGCCCGATCGCCATAGCGAGGTTGCCGACGGTCAGCGGCGCCCGGCCGCCATGGGTGCCGATCCATCGGCCGACATGGGGGGCACAGAAACCTGCCGCCAGCAAAGCCCAGGAAAATCCGGCGAGGATCGCGAGCCGGCTCATGCCGAGGTCCGCCGAGGCCGGCGTCGCCACGACGGCGGGCATGTAGAAGCTGGTGGCCCAGGAGACCAGCTGCGTCGCGCCGAGAGCGACGGTCAGGCGGCGCGGGTTTCCGCTCATTCCGCCCGGTCGATCGGCGGGGCCGCATCGCCGGCACCGAGTGTCCGCTGCAGCAGCACGGTATCGAGCCAGCGGCCATGCTTATAGCCCACCGCCGCCAGCGTGCCGACGTTGCGGAAACCCATCCGCTCATGCAGCCGGATCGACGGCAGGTTGGCGCTGTCGCCGACGACGGCGACCATCTGGCGCAGGCCGCGCGCGGTACATTCCTCGATCAACACCGTCAGCAGGCGGCGGCCGAAGCCCAGGCCGATGGCGTCGGGTGCCAGATAGACCGAATTCTCGACCGTGTCGCGATAGGCGGCGCGCGGCCGATAGGGACCGGCGTAGGCGTAGCCGCGAACCAGCCCGTCCTGCTCCAGCACCAGATGCGGCATGCCGCGCCCCAGCAGATCGGCGCGCCGCTGGGCCATCTCCGCGACGTCGGGGGCCTCGGTCTCGAACGAGGCCGTGCCGGTCAGCACGTGATGGCAATAGATCGCGGCGATCGCAGCCATGTCGTCTTCCCGGCTCGGTCGGATCGTGGCGGCGGAAATGGGCAAGGTTCGGTCGGTCATCGAGGCGGGCTCATGGGGGTGTTTTGGTTCGCCAAGGCTGCACCCATCTCAAATCCGTGAGAAGAAAAACTTTCCAATGCGGCGCATCAGAATTATTTTTCCTTATGCCCAGTCCCAGCCTGCGTCAGCTTCGGATCTTCCTGGCCGCGATCGAGACCGGCAGCGTCACTGCCGCGGCCCGATCGCTGAACGTGACGCAGCCGGCGGCCAGCCAGCAATTGCGTGAATTGGAGCGGATCCTCGGCGCGCGCCTGCTGGTCCGCGCCGGGGGGCGTGTCGCGGCGACCTCGGCTGGGGAGGCGTTGATCGGCCCGGCCGGCCGGGCTCAGGCGGCGGTCGAAGAGGCGATGACGGCCGTGGCGGCGCACCGCGCCGGCGAGACCGGCCGCATCCGTCTGGGCACAGGGGCGACCGCCTGCATCTACCTGCTGCCGGAGGTGCTGGCCGCGATGAAGCGGCGCATGCCGGGCCTCGACGTGATCATCTCGACCGGCAACAGCGAGGACATGCTGGAGCGGCTCGAGGCCGGCGATCTCGACATCGTGCTGGCCACCCTGTCGCCCGGCGTCGGGCGCTCGCTCAGCGCCACGCGGGTGCTGGTCGATCCGCTGGTAGCCTTGCTGCCGACCGCGATGGCACCGGCGGCCGCGATCCTGTCGCCAGCCGATCTCGCGGCACTGCCGCTCATCCTCTACGAACCGGGCGGCAAGACGCGCAGCGTCATCGACGGCTGGTTCCGCCAGGGCGACATCCGGCCCCGCCCGATCATGGCGCTGGGCAGCATCGAGGCGATCAAGATGCTGGTCGGCAGCGGGCTCGGCGCCTCGGTCATGCCGCAACTGGCCCTGCCGGATCCCGTGCCGGGCACGGTCGTCCGTCCGCTGGCGCCGGCCGTCTCGCGTGACCTCGGCTATGTCATGCGCAGCGCGAAGATGCTGGACCGCGGGCTGCGCCTGTTCATCGAGGAACTGGAGAGGGCGGCGGCGCGACGCTGACGTGGGCGGTCAGCTCCGCTTCAGCGCCGCTTCCAGCTCGGTCAGGTGCGGGGCGATCGCGGCCTTGGCCAGGCGCTCCATATCGCGATAGCGCGCGATGACGTCGGCGCCGAACGGGGTGATCTCGGCCCCGCCGCCGGCCTTGCCGCCCAGCTTGGTCGCCACGACCGGTTCGCGGAACATGCCGTTCAGGGCGGCGACCAGCAGCCAGGCCCGGCGATAGGACATGTCCATGGCGCGCCCCGCCGCCGCGATCGAACCGGTCTCGGCCAGCAGTTCGAGCAGCCGGATCTTGCCCGGCCCGATCGCGTCCTCGGGCCCGAAATCGATGCGCAGGGTCAGGCGGGTCACCAGCTCACGCCACGATCGCCTGGTAGACAAGGTTGCGGAACAGCCGCCAATAGTCGGTGAACTCGTTCGGCTGCTGGATCATCATGACGGCGATCAGCTGCTCTTTCGGGTCGACCCAGAACTGGGTGCCCGCATAGCCGCCCCAGGAATAGTCGCCGGCGCTGCCCGGCATGTCGCTCTCGCCGTCGGCCAGCCGGATCGAGAAGCCCAGGCCGAAGCCGTGGCCGGCGCCCAGCAGATGGCGGCCGGTGCTGTTGTCGCGCCGCTTCGTGCCCAGATGGTCCGTGGTCATGTAGGCGACGGTCTTCGCGCCCAGGATGCGCACTCCGTCCAACGCGCCGCCGTTCAGCAGCATGGTGCAAAAGCGCAGATAGTCGGCCGTGGTGCCGACCATGCCGCCGCCGCCCGACAGCATCAACGGCGGCTCGGTCACCTTGCGCAACGGCGGGATCTTGCCGGCCGCGTCGGCGACCGGTTCGGCCAGGCGATGGATCTGGGCGGGCGGCACCCAGAAGCCACTGTCGACCATGCCGAGCGGCCCGGTGACCTCGGCCGCGATGAAGGCGTCGAGCGGCTGGCCCGCGACGATTTCGATCACCCGGCCCAGCACGTCGGTCGAATAGCCATATTCGAACACCTCGCCCGGCTGATGGGCCAGCGGCAGGCGGCCGAGGCGGTCGACCTTGTCGGTCAGCGACTCGCGCGCGGTCGAGATCTCGGCCTCGCGATACAGCCGCTTCACCGGCGTGGTCTCGAACAGCATGTCGTAGACCAGGCCGGAGGTGTGTCGCAGCAGGTCCTGGATCGTCGCGGGCCGGCGCGCGCGTTCCAGGACCAGCGGGCCGCCGCCCTCGGGCACGACCGCGACCTGCTGGTTGGCGAAGCTCGGCAGGTATTTCGAGATCGCATCGCCCAGCAGCAGCTGCCCGCGCTCGACCAGAATCATGGCGGCGACGCTGGTCAGCGGCTTGGTCATCGAATAGATGCGGAAGATCGCGTCCTTGGCCATGGCGTCGCCCGCCGCCTTGTCGCGATAGCCGGTCGCCTCGAAATAGGCGGTCTCGCCCCGGCGCATCACGGCCGCGACCGCGCCGCCGATCCGCCCCGCCGCGACACCAGCCTCGAAACCGGCGGTGATGCGCTGCAGCCGCTCTGTGGAAAAGCCCAGGGTTTCTGTCGTCATGCTGTCTCCTCGCGGCGCTTCATCCCGCGACCAGGGCGATGAACTCGTCCTCGCTGATGGTCTTGACGCCCAGCGCCTCGGCCTTGGCCGCCTTCGACCCGGCGTCGGCGCCGACCACCAGATAGTCGGTCTTGGCCGAAACGGATCCCGTCACCTTGGCGCCGGCGCCCTCGGCACGCGCCTTCGCTTCGCCCCGGCTCAATTGCACGAGCGTGCCGGTGAAGACCACGACCTTGCCGTCGAGCGCGCCACCCTCGCGCCCGGCCGGCGGCATGAAATCCTCGACCGTCAGCAGGCTTTCGAGATCGGCGAGGGCGTCGAGATTATTCTTCTCGGCGAAGAAGTCGGTCATGTCCTTGGCCGTGTCGGCGCCGATGCCGTCGATGTTCAGCAGTTCCTGGTACGCATCGCTTTCCGGATCGCCCGCCGCCGTCATCGCCTCCTGCCAATGGGCCAGCGTCCGGTAGTGCTTGGCCATCAGCCGCGCCGTCGTTTGCCCGGTCTGGCGGATGCCCAGCGACAGGATGAAGCGGTCGAGCGGAACGGTGCGGCGGTCCTCGATCGACTTCAGCAGCTTGGAGATCGACAGCTCCTTCCACCCCTCGCGCCCCTCGATGTCGCCGCGCTTCAGGCGAAAGATGTCGGCCGGAGTCTTGATCAGTCCGGCCTCGTGGAACTCGGTCACGGTCTTGGTGCCCAGCCCCTCAATGTCGAAGGCGTCGCGCGCCACGAAATGCCTGAGCCGCTCGACCGCCTGGGCCTCGCACACCAGCCCGCCGGTGCAGAAGCGCTTGGCCTCGCCCGGTTCGCGCACGGCGGCGCTGTGGCAGATCGGGCATTCCTGCGGCGGTTCCCATTTCGGCGGGTCGCCCGCGCGCGACTCTGGGACGACCGAGACGATCTGCGGAATGACGTCGCCGGCGCGCTGCACCACGACCATGTCGCCGACCCGGATGTCCTTCTCGGCGATGTAATCCTCGTTGTGCAGCGTGGCACGGCCGACCATCACGCCGCCGACATTGATCGGCGTCAGCTCCGCGACGGGGGTCAGGGCGCCGGTCCGGCCGACCTGGAGCGTGATCGCATTCAGCCGGGTCCGCGCCTGCTCCGGCGGAAACTTGTGGGCGATCGCCCAGCGCGGCGCCCGCGAGACGAAGCCCAGCCGATGCTGCAGGTCCAGCCGATTGATCTTGTAGACGATGCCGTCGATCGAGAAGCCGAGCGTCGCCCGCCGATCGCCGATCTCGTCGTAGAACCCGATCATCTCGTCGACCGAACGGCAGATCCGGCTCGGTTCGTTGAGCGTGAAGCCGAAGCCCTGCAATGCCGCACGGGCCTCGGCCTGGGTCTTGCCCAGCGGTTGGCTGACCTCGCCCCAGGCATAGCCAAAGAAACGCAGCGGCCGCGCCTTGGTGATCGCGGCATCGAGCTGGCGCAGGCTGCCGGCGGCGGCATTGCGCGGATTGGCGAACAGCTTGCCGCCCGCCGCCTGCTGGCGTTCGTTCAGCGCCAGGAAATCCGCGTCGGTCATATAGACCTCGCCGCGTACCTCCAGCACGTCGGGCGCGCCCGCGGGCAGGCGCTTGGGCACGTCGCCGATGGTCCGGACGTTGACGGTCACGTCCTCGCCCTCCTGCCCGTCGCCGCGCGTCGCCGCCTGGACCAGCACGCCGCCCTCGTAGCGCAGCGAGCAGCTGAGCCCGTCGATCTTCAACTCGGCGATCACCTCGACCGCCTGCTCCGGATCGGCGCGCAGCTCGGCCAGGAAATTGCGCACGCTGTCGAGGAAGCCCAGCACGTCCTCGCGGCTGAACGCATTGCCGAGCGACAGCATGGGGATGGCATGGCGAACCTTGCGAAATCCGGACGAGGGTGCGGCGCCGACGCGCGCGGTCGGGCTGTCCTCGCGGATCAGCTCCGGGAACCGGGCCTCGATCGCCTGCAGCCGCCGATAGAGCGCGTCATATTCCGCATCGGAGATTTCGGGCGCGTCCTCGGCATGGTAGCGCCGGCCGTGGTACTCGATCGCCGCACCCAGGTCGGCCGCGGCTTCGGCCGCTTCCTCCAGGGTCAGTGCCGCACTATCGGTCGACTGGTGGCGAAGGCTGGGCGCGGTCATCGTTTCTCCAGGGCGGGCAGCTGCTGTTCTTCCTCTAGCGCGAAGTGATCGGTCGGAGAAGAGGCATGGCTTATCTTCTCGATCGTCTTTCGTGTAGGCCTGCTGATATTTTCCGACTGAATCTCGCCGATATCGGAACGAACCCCGCCATGCAGTTCTATGAAGCAGCACATTCTCCGCCGGAGCGGCTCTCGTTCGGGATGCTGCTGCTCTACGGGCTGGCGGCGGTCGCGCTGATTTCGCTGTGTGGCGGGGCGGTGGTCGTCGGCAACCGGATGCTGTTCGGCCCGGCGCCCGAACTCGTGGCGGGCCAGGTTTGGCCGCTCCGGATCTGGCTTGCCTATCTGGCCTTGGCCGGCGCGATCGCCGTCGCCTACGGCCTGCAAGTTCGTTTCGTCGAGCGGCGACCGTGCTCGGAGCTGGCGCTTCGGCCTGCCGTGGCCGAAACGGGCGTCGGCGCCGCGCTCGGCATCATTTTCGCGGCCCTGGTCGTCCTGCTGCTCGCCGTCACCGGGTGTTATCGCATCGTCGGCTGGCATAGTCCGTTCGATCTCGCCGCACCGGCCTTGATGGCGATCGGTGCTGGCGTCATGGAGGAAATCATCGCCCGGGGCTTCGTGCTGGGCCTGATCGAGCGGTGGGCCGGCAGCGGGGTGGCACTCGTGTCGTCCGCCATCCTGTTCGGAGCGGCGCATATCGAGAATACCGGAGCCGGGGCTTGGCCGGTGATCGCCTTGTCGCTGGGCGCGGGCGTCACCCTCGGCGCCGCCTATCTCGCGACCCGGCGGCTGTGGTTGCCGATCGGCCTGCATTTCGGCTGGAACTTCGCCCAGAGCGCGCTGTTTGGCCTGCTCGATTCCGGCGCGTCTTTTCCCAGCCTGATCGATGCCCGGATCGCGGGTCCCGGCTGGTTGACCGGCGGCGCCTTCGGGCCCGAAGCCTCGGTACCGGGCCTTGCCGTATGGGTTCTGTTCGGCGTGGTCTTGTTGTTCCGCGCGGTCCGACGAAACCGGATCGTGCCCTGGCGTTCTTCCCGATCCCTGGAGGTCCCATGCTGACGCTCGCCGCCGCTACCCAGATCATCGACGTCTCTCTCGCCGAAGGGCGCACCCGCGGACTGCAGCCGCTCACGGTCGCCGTGCTCGATGCCGGCGGGCACCTCGTTGCCTTGAAGCGCGAGGATGGGTCCAGCCTGCTCCGGCCGCAGATCGCGACGGGCAAGGCCTGGGGCACGCTTGGCATGGGTTTCGGCGGCCGGGAGCTGGCCCGGCGCGCTGCGGCCAATCCGGCCTTCTTCGCGACCTTGACCGAGCTGGCCGGCGGCAACATGGTGCCGGTCCAGGGCGGCGTATTGATCCGCGACCAGGCCGGCCGGCTGCTGGGCGCGGTCGGCATCAGCGGCGACCGGTCCGATCTGGACGAGGCCTGCGCGCTCGCCGGCATTGCGGCCGCCGGGCTGGTCGCCGACCCGGGCGGCGAGCCGCCGAGTTAGGAACCGTCAGCGGTCAGGTAGGCGAGGTTCTTGCCGTAGCCCAGATAGATGTGCAGCCGCTCCAGATGGTGCAGGCCAAGGATCAGGTCCGGATGCAACGACTTTTCCCAGTCGGGGTGGTCGCCGACCATTCTGGTCGTTCGATAGAAGTCGGCGAGCCGGTCGTCGGTCAGTACCATTTCGGTATTCCGGATCTCGATGTTGCCGAGGGCCAATGCCCCGAAGCGATGACGGTAGAAGGGCAGCTTTTCGCCGGTGCCGCTTCGCATCGTGCCGTCGGTCGCCAGCTTCGCCGCCACGGGATCGATCCCGAAGAGCAGCCTGGCCCGCGTCAGCGACAGGATCGACTCGCTCGAGCCGGTGTCGATCATCGCCAGCAGGAGTTGGCCGTCGAGCGTGACCTCGACGAACGTGTGCAGCGAAGCGTCGACCCGAAGTGGCAGTTTCGTGGCGTGGCGCGACCAATAGGCGGCCGAGCCGTCGCAGGTGTTTTTCAGGAACAAGTTCATCTTGTTGCGACCGAAGTCGAATTCGACGTCGTACGCCGTCAGGAAATTGGCGCCGAAGGTACCGTCCGCTCCGCCGTCCCGCGCGGGGTCGCGATGGATCAGGAACTCGACATCGCGGGCGGTCATCTCGCCAAGTTTCAACTCGTGCACGCTCGCGGCCTGATCGAAGCTGACGCCGGCGATATCGATCACGGCGCCCTTGTCCAGCGTTCGTCGGGAGGCACCCAGATCGTCGACCAGTTTCGCGCGCAATATCCCGATCGGCGCGCCCGTATCGACCGACAGGCGACTGGCCCGGCCGTCGAGTCCGACCGGTATGATCAGTCGTCCCTCGGCTCTTTCGGTATCGATCGACGCCAATTGCTTCAGGGTGCACGGTTCGGCCAGGGCTGGCGCCGTCCAGATCGGAACGCTCGACAGGATCGCCAGGACGAGCGGGTGGAAGCGGTGAACCAAGGTGCCTCACGATACCGGTTGCGCACAGAAAGCTAAGATTGCGGGCGCCGCATCGACACCAGGAAAGATCGTGCGGACGAAACTCTCTAGAGTGCCGCGCCGGCCGACAGCAGGCTCGTGGCGGCCGCGCGGGCCTCTTCGGTGATGCTGGCGCCGGACAGCATGCGGGCGATCTCCTCGCGCCGCTCCGCCTCGTCCAGGCGGTCGACCCGAGTGACGGTCGTATCCTTGGCCTGGTTCTTGGCGACGCGCCAGTGGTGCCGGCCACGTGCCGCCACCTGGGGGCTGTGGGTCACGACCAGGACCTGCAACTCCTGGCCCAGCAGCGCCAGCCGCTCGCCGACCGCGGCGGCGACGGCGCCGCCGATGCCGCTGTCGACCTCGTCGAACACGATGGTCGGGACGCTCGATACGCGGGCCAGCACGACCTTGAGCGCCAGCAGGAAACGCGACAGCTCGCCGCCGGACGCGATCTTGGTCATCGGCCCGGGTGCGGCGCCGGGGTTGGTCGCGACCTCGAACGCGACGCGCTCGGCCCCGTCCGGTCCCCAATCCGCTGGTTCCAGCGTCGCGAGGGTGGTCGAGAAGCGCGCCCGGTCGAGTTTCAGGGGGGCCAGTTCGGTCTGCACCGCCCGGTCGAGCTTGCCGGCGGCGGTTCGGCGCAGGCGGGTCAGCCGCTCGGCTGCAGCGGCGTACCGTGCGCGCGTCTCGGCTTCCCGGGTGGTCAGCCGCTTCAGACCGGCCTCGCCGTCTTCGAGCGTGCCGAGGCGGCCGGCGATCTCGTCGCGCAGGGCCGCCAGCGCGTCGACCGAGACGCCATGCTTGCGGGCGAGGGTGCGCAGGTTGAACAGGCGCTCCTCGACGCTTTCCAGATCGCCGTCGCGCTCATGGTCGCCGATCGCCTGGTCGAGCGCCGCGCGCGCCTCCTCGGTCTCGACCAAAGCGCGTTCGAGTGCCGCGATCGCGGGTTCGAGCGTGCCGCCGGCCTTGTCGCGTACCTTCTCCAACGCACGGGCGGCGACGTTGAGCGCATGTTCGGCACCGCGGTCGCTCGCCAGCTCATGGGCCGCGGCCGCCATCGCTTCGGCGACCTGGGCTCGGTGCATCAGGCGCGCGCGCTGGTCGGCCAGTTGCGTTTCCTCCCCCGGCTGGGGCTTCAGCGCATCCAGCTCACCCAACGCATGACGCAGGAATTCCTCGTCGGCCGCCGCTTTGGTCCGGGCGGCCTCCGCCGTTTCGCGCTCGGTCCGCGCGTCGCGCCAGGCCTGCCAGGCCGTCCGCACTGCCTCGACATCGCCGCGTGCGCCGGCAAAGGCATCGAGCAGAGAGCGGTGGTTCGCCGGATCCATCAAGCCGCGCTGCTCGAACTGGCCCTGGATCTCGACCAGGGTATCGCCCAGTTGCTTCAGCAGGCCGACACCGACCGGTTGGTCATTGACGAAACCGCGCGAGCGCCCGTCGGTGCCGAGCACCCGGCGGAGCACGAGCGTGTCCTCGGCCTCGATGCCCTGTTCGGCCAGGATGGCGCGGGCGGCATGATCCGGACCGATGTCGAATTCGGCGGCGACGATCGCCTGGGCGGCCCCGCGCCGCACCAGGCCGCTCTCGGCACGTGCGCCCAGCGCCAGCCCGAGCGCGTCGAGCAGGATCGACTTGCCGGCCCCGGTTTCGCCGGTCAGCACGGAAAGATGAGAGGGAAAGGCCAGATCCAGCCGCTCGATCAGAACGACATCGCGGATCGTCAGGCTCAAGAGCATGGGTCGGGCGACACGCTGGGCGGCTTCATGGCAGGGCCGACCATACAAGCGAACGGGATCGGGAGCTAGAGCCGGCAGGAGGTCCGGCGGCGCGCGCCGGGTGCGCCGGCCGGATCAGAAAATCGAGCTGAAGGTCCGGCTGAACCAGCCGGGCTTGCTGTCCTCGGCGACGACGCGGCGGCCGCCGACCAGGTCGTAAGTGTCCTGGTACCAGGGGCTATCCGGATAATTATAGCCCAGCACGGCTGCGGTCTGCTTGGCTTCCTCGTTCAAGCCGACGGCGGTGTAGCATTCGGCGAGGCGGGCAAGCGCTTCCGGCACGTGGCTGGTCGTCTGGAAATCGCCGATGACCTTGCGGAAGCGGTTGATCGCCGCGACATATTGCGCCTGCTTCTCGTAATAGCGGCCGATCTCCATCTCCTTGCCGGCCAGATGGTCGCGCGTCAGGTCCATCTTCAGCCGCGCGTCGCGGGCGTAGCGGGAGTCGGGGAAACGGGTGATGACGTCGTCGAGTGCCTTCAGCGCCAGCTCGGTATCATGCTGGTCGCGCTCCACGTCGACGATCTGCTCGTAGTACGAGATCGCCTTGATGTAATAGGCGTAGGAGACGTCGCGATGGCCCGGATGCAGCTGGATGAAGCGGTCCGCGGCGGTGATGGCGGCGTCGTACTTGTCGCCCTGGTACTGGACATAGGCCTGCATCAGCTGGGCCTTGGTCGCCCAGACCGAATAGGGATGCTGACGCTCGACTTCGTCGAACAGCTTGCCGGCCGTCGCCCAATGCTGGTCGCCCATCTGGTCGACGGCGGCGTTGTAGAGCGTCTCGACCGGCTGGTCCTTATAGGTGTCCTTGTCCGTATCGGAGCATCCGGCGAGAGCCAGCCCGCACATCAGAGCAAGGGCGGCCAAAACACGGCCGGTCCGAAGTCTCAGCATCCCGCTACATGGTCCTTCAGTGATGCCGGAGGGCGTAGAGCCGCCGGCAAGGCCGGGCTAGCACGCCGGCAGAGCGGGTCTCTTAGCACAGTCATGCGGCTTCGGCGAGAGGGGCGGTACGGACAGGTGTCCGCGCCGATTTCGACACCGATCAGGCGGTGGCGCGCGCCGGCTCCTGCCAGGCGTCGAGCGACTCGGCCTCGGCCAGCGTGACGTAGCACCAGGCGTCGGCGTCGTCGAACAGCGCTTCGAGCGTCCGGCGATTGAGCGCGTGGCTCGACCGCACGCCTTCGAACCGGCCGAGGATCGGGCTGCCGGCCAGATAGAGGTCACCGATCGCGTCCAGCGCCTTGTGACGGACGAACTCGTCGGGATAGCGCAGGCCGCCCTCGTTCAACACCTTGTCGCCGTCGATCACGATGACATTGTCGAGCGAGCCGCCGAGCGCGCGACCGGCCGCGCGCAGCTGATCGACCTCGGCCAGGAAGCCGAAGGTGCGGGCGCGGCTGATCTCGGTCTTGAAGATGCCGGGCTCGACCGTCACGTGCGTGGTCTGGCGCGCGATGGCCTTGCTGGCGAAATCGATGGTGAAATCGACCGAGAAGCCGTCGCCCGGCTCCAGGTCGGCCGAACTCTGGCCCTGCTCGACATGGATCGGCTTCAGCACCTTGACGAAGCGGCGCGCCGCCAGTTGCTCGATCGTGCCGGCACATTCGATCAGGAACACGAAGGGGGCGGCAGAACCGTCCATGATCGGCACCTCGGGGCCGATGATGTCGACGATCGCATTGTCGACGGCGCAGCCGGCGAGCGCCGACATCAGATGCTCGATCGTCATGATCGTGGTGCCGTTGCCGTCGGTCAGAACGGTGCACAAAGCCGACTCGACCGAATGGCGCCAATCGGCCTTGATCTCGACCGGCGCGCCTGCCACGTCCAGGCGGCGAAACACGATACCCGTGTTGGCCGGCGCCGGACGCAGGGTCATCGCTGCCTTGATGCCGCTATGAAGCCCGACCCCGGTGCAATGGATCGGCGCCTTCAGCGTCTTCTGCAGGACGGCACCCTTGTGAAACATGACCAAACCCGAATCTATGTCGTGAGGGCAGCGGGCCTTCATCGGTGCTTAATGAATAGCGATTGGCCTCGTCTCTAACAAATCACTCTTGATGAACGAATGTTGCAGCGCGAGTGGTAAAATATTGGTTCCAGAACAAAGGCTTATTTTGCGACTCTGCTGTGAGATGTCAACGGTCCGACCGATTTCCTGCGGTTGTGAAAACGAGGGCGCCGCCGTTGCCGGCGACGCCCTCGTCAGTCGAGACCGATCCTTAGGGGATCAGTTGGCCTGGCGGCGCAGGAACGCCGGGATGTCCAGGTAGTCCTCTTCGCTGCTTTGCGGCGCACGCTCCGCCGGATCGACGCCGTTCAGGCGCGGTGCCGCCGGGGGCTGGGTTCGCGGTGCCGGCTGCTGCGGCGCGCGAGGCGGCTCGACATGGCCGCGCCCGATGATGCGCTGGAACAGGCTCGGCCCGCCCTGGCGCTTCGCCGTGGTCTGGGGCTGGGTCGCGCGCATGGTGCCCAGCGGCTGGTCCGCGTCGCCGCGCGTTGCGGCCGGCTGCATCGGGCGCGGGGCGAGGAACGCGTCGCCGGCTACTTCGGCCGAGGGGCGCTGCTCGACCGGGGCGGCCGGTGCCCGCTGCTGCGGGGTCTGGATCGGCAGCTCGCCCATGGTATGGACGGCGGTCGTCGCCTTGCGGGTCAGGTTGGCGATCGATGCCGGCTCGTCGAGCCGTCCGCCCGAGGTCTCGCCCAGGGCTTCCGAGGCGGCGGCGAGCGGGGTCGAGATCGCGGCCTTCTGCCGTTCGGCCTGCTGTTGGGCGGCCAACGCCTGGGCCGCGACCATGGCGCGCGCCGCGTTCGACACTTCGGCGTCGATGCCGGTCGCCACGACCGAAATGCGCATCTTGCCTTCCAGCTTCTCGTCGAAGGTCGAGCCGAAGATGATGTTCGCTTCCGGATCCACTTCCTCGCGGATGCGGTTCGCGGCCTCGTCGACCTCGAACAGAGTCATGTCCGAACCGCCGGTGATGTTAATCAGAACGCCGCGCGCGCCGCGCATCGACACGTCGTCGAGCAGCGGGTTCGAGATCGCGGCTTCCGCGGCATCGATCGCGCGCTTCTCGCCCGCGGCCTCGCCCGTGCCCATCATCGCCTTGCCCATCTCGCTCATGACGGCGCGGATGTCGGCGAAATCGAGGTTGATCAGGCCCGGCATGACCATGAGGTCGGTCACGCCGCGCACGCCGGCATACAGCACGTCATCGGCCATCTTGAAGGCCTCGGCGAAGGTTGTGCGCTCGTTGGCGACCCGGAACAGGTTCTGGTTCGGGATGATCAGCAAGGTGTCGACGAACTTGGTCAGTTCCTCGATGCCGGCCTCGGCCAGCCGCATGCGGTTGGTACCCTCGAACTGGAACGGCTTGGTCACGACGCCGACGGTCAGGATGCCGTTCTCGCGCGCCATCTTCGCGATGACCGGGGCCGCTCCCGTACCCGTGCCGCCGCCCATGCCCGCGGTGATGAACACCATGTTCGAGCCGTTCAGGTGGGTCAGGATCTCCTCGGCCGCCTCTTCGGCGGCCTGGCGGCCGACGTCGGGCCGGGCGCCGGCGCCGAGGCCGCGCGTGACCGACTGGCCCAGCTGGACCTTGCGGTCGGCCAGCGAATGCTGCAGCGCCTGGGCGTCCGTGTTGCACGCGATGAACTCGCAGCCGACCAGATTGGCGCGGACCATGTTGTTGACCGCATTGCCGCCGGCGCCGCCGACGCCGACCACCATGATGCGCGGGGTCAGGTCGCTGAATTCCTTGGGAATGCTGAGATTGATGGTCATGGGGTCCTCCGGGTCAGGGCACAGCCGCCGAGCAGTCGGTTACGGGGTTCAGCAACTAGGGCGAATCGAACGCGAAGTCTGATCTGTCCGGCCCCTCGCCAGATGCTGCGATTCTGCTCGAATCGGCTGGCCAGATCAATAGGCGGTAGTAAAAACGGTGTCGGCATACTACAAATTCTCCTTCAGCCAACCACCGATCCGACCGAACATGCCCTTGGGCGCATCCGGTGCATTCGGGTCCCGGCCTCGGGTTTCGGCCCGTTCCGACGTGGCGAAATGCAGCAGCCCGGCCGCGGTCGCGAAGGCGGGCCCGCCGGTCGCCTCGGCCAGCCCTGAAATCCGGGTCGGCTTGCCGATTCGCACTTGTTTGTCGAGGATCATGCCGGCCAGCTCGCGCGTACCGGGCAATTGGGCGGCACCGCCGGTCAGCACGACCTGCCGGCCGGCCAGCTTGTCGAAGCCCGAGGTCTCCAGCCGGTTGCGCACCAGCTCGAACGTCTCTTCCAGGCGCGGCGTGATGATCGCGATCAGGTGGGATTTCGGCACGTGGTTGGTGTGGCCGTCCTCTTCCTCGCCCACGACCGGCACGCTGATCGTCTCGCGCTCGTCGGCCGGGGACGGAATGGCGCTGCCGTAGAGCGTCTTCATCCGCTCGGCGTGGCTGATCGGGGTCGACAGGCCGCGCGCGATGTCGTTCGTCACATGGACGCCGCCGACCGGCACCGTGTCGGCATAGACGATGGAGCCGTCGTAGAATACGGCGATCGAGGTCGTGCCGCCGCCCATGTCGATGACCGTGACGCCCAGCTCCATCTCGTCGTCGACCAGGGCGGCCAGGCCCGCCGCATAGGGCGAGACCACCATGCCGGAGACTTCGAGGTGGCAGCGGCCGACCGCCGCCATCATGTTGCGCACGGCGGCGGAGCCGGCCGAGACGACATGCATGTTGACGCCCAGGCGCTCGCCCATCATGCCGCGGGGGTCGCGGATGCCCCGGCTGCCGTCGATCGAGAACCCGACCGGGATCGAATGGATGATCTGGCGGTCGGTCGGCTCGCGATAGGCATGGCCCTGGTTCAGCACGCGCTTCATGTCGGCATCGACGATCTCGCGCCCGCCGATCGGAATCTCGACCGGCACGATGCGCGAGGCGGGAAAGCCGCCCGACAGGTTGACCACGACCTGGGTGATGGTTTCGCCCGCCATCTGCTCGGCTGCATGGACGGCGTTCAGCATCGAGGTCGCGGCTGCGTCCAGGTCGACGATCTGGCCGGCTCGCACGCCGCGCGACACCTGATGGCCGATGCCCAGCACGCGCGGGCCGCCGGTCTCGCGGCGCGCGATGAAGCTGCACACTTTCGTGGTGCCGATGTCGACGGCGGCGATCAGCGCGCCGCGGGGACGGGATGCGGCTTTGCTCATGTCTTCTTTGCCGCCGGCTTGGAGTTTTTGCCCTGCGGCGCCTTGGCGGGCTCCTGGCTCACCTTGACGACGACCCGGTCGGCCAGCCGCAGGTCGACCCGCTCGATGTCGCGGGCCAGCAGCCCATGGTCGCGATCGATTGCCGCCAGATGGGTCCAGGCCTCGGCCACGCCGGTTTCGGGCAGTTCGATGTCGATGCCGCTGTCCAGCTTCAGGTTCCAGCGCCGATCGTTGATCCAGACCGCGGCCTGGATCTTCTTCATCAGGTCCGGCTGCGCGCCCAGGATCCCGATCAGGGCCTGGGCATGTTTCGGTGCGTCGTCGCCCACGACCAGCAGCAGGTTCGAATAGCGATCCAGATGCTCGGTCGCCACGACCACGCCGTCCTGGTCGATCAGCACCATCTTGCCGTGGCGCTGCCAGAGGGCGAGCGGCTTGCGCTCGGTCAGCTTGACATAGAGGCGGCCCGGCAGCTGGCGCTCGACCGCGGCGGTGCGGACCCAGGGCAACGCTTCGAGCTGCAGCTTGGCGGCGGCCGGGCTGACGCCGAAGATCGGCGCGCCGCGCTTGGCGTTGACCGCGGCCAGAATCTCGTCGGGCGTCGTCATCTCGCGGCCCTCGACATCGAGCGCCTGGACCGTGAAACCGGCCGCGGCGGTCGTCGCCAGCAGGGCGCCGGACAGGCGCGAACCGTGATCCAGCTGGTCGGCGGCGGCGATGGCCAGGAAGATCACCGCGCCCACGCCCAGGCCGGCGGCCAGCACGCGCGTCGGCCGACGGGGCAGCCAGCGCACGATCCGCCGCTTCAGCAGCAGGCGCTTCGCGCCTTCGAGGTTCTTCGCCGCCGGTTTCACGCGTCGCATGCGGCACACTCCACCATCCAGGCGCACAGTTCGGCATAGGAAATGCCCGCCGCCTTGGCCGCGTCGGGCACCAGGGACGTCGGCGTCATGCCGGGTTGCGTGTTGACTTCGAGCAGGTAGAGCCGGCCCGGTGTTTCGACGGTGTCGTCGTAGCGGAAGTCGGCCCGGCTGACACCCCGGCAGCCCAGCGCCTGATGTGCTGCGACGGCGATACGCTCGGCCTCGGCGTAGATCGCGGGCGGCAGCTCGGCCGGGCAGATGTGGGACGAGCCGCCCGCCGCATATTTCGCCTCGTAATCGTACCAGGTGCCGCGCGCGACGATCTCGATCACGCCCAAGGCGCGGTCGCCCATCACGGCGACGGTCAACTCGCGCCCCGGAATGAAGCGTTCGACCAGCATGGTGTCCTTGATCTCGTTGGCGGCGATCGACCGGTTCTCGCCTTCGCGCACGATGATCACGCCGACCGAGGAGCCCTCGTTCGCCGGCTTCACCACATAGGGGGCATCCATGACCGTGCCGGCCAGGATCTCCTCGCGGCTGGCGACGCGGCCCTCGACCACGGGCAGGCCGGCGGCGGCGAACAGTGCCTTGGCCATCGGCTTGTCCATGGCGACGGCCGAGGCGAGCAGGCCGGAATGGGTATAGGGAATGCCCAGCAGGTTGAGCATGGCCTGGATATGGCCGTCTTCGCCGCCGCGCCCGTGCAGCGCGTTGAATACCGCGTCCGGCCGCGGCAGCAGCAGGGTGGCGAAGGTCGCCGGGTCGCGCGGCGGGTCGATCTCGACCACGTCATAGCCCGATTGGCGCAGCGCGTCGGCACAGCCCCGGCCGGTCGACAGCGACACCTTTCGCTCGGCCGACCAGCCGCCGCGCAGCACGGCGACGCGCTTCTTCTTGGCGGCAGCGGTCATGGCGCCACCCCCTCGATGCCCGGCAGCGGGCGGCCGATCCGCCTGATTTCCCAGTCGAGCGTGATGCCGCTGGTTTCGAACACCCGGCGGCGCACTTCCTCGCCTAGGCCTTCGAGGTCGGCGGCGGTCGCCTCGCCGCGGTTGATCAGGAAATTGGTATGCAATTGCGATACCATGGCGGCGCCGCGCACCAGCCCGCGGCAGCCGGCCTGGTCGATCAGCGCCCACGCCTTGTGGCCGGGCGGGTTGGCGAAGGTCGAGCCGCCGGTCCGGGACCGGATCGGCTGGGTCGCCTGGCGCTGGGCCTGGATGTCGGCGATGCGTGCCGCGACCACCGCCGGATCCTCCGGCACGCCCTTCAAGGTCGCGTGCAGGAACACCCAGTCGGCCGGCGCACCGCAATGGCGATATCCCAGGTCGAGCTCGTCCGGCGTCACGACCAGGTGATGGCCCGAGCCGTCGATGACCGCGGCGCCCGACAGTACGTCCCTGATCTCGGCACCATAGGCGCCCGCGTTCATGCGCAGGGCACCGCCGATCGTGCCCGGAACGCCGGACAGGAATTCCAGGCCGCCCAGACCAGCCTGGGCGCAGCTTTCCGCGACGTTGGCGTCGAGCGCGCCGGCGCCGGCATAGACCTGGTCGCCCTTGACCGCGACGTCGGCGAACGGGCGGCCCAGGCGGATGACCACGCCGGGCACGCCGCCGTCGCGCACCAGCAGGTTGGACGCGACGCCGATCACGGTCACTGGCACGTCGGCGGGCTTCGCCGCCAGGAAATCGGTCAGATCCGCCATGTCGGCCGGACGGAACAGCACCTCGGCCGGGCCGCCGACGCGGAACCAGGTGTTGGCCGCCAAGGGCGCATCGGCGACCAGGCGGCCACGCACCTTGGGCAGGCGCTCGATCAAGTTCAGGGGCTGGCGGGCGGGCATCATCGTGCGTCCTTCGCCCCGGCCAGCTGGTCCAGCGCCGCCGGCAGGCCGTTCGCCCAATTGGTGATCGATCCGGCGCCCAGGCACACGACCATGTCGCCGGGGCCGGTCAGATCCTTGACCATGGCGGGCAGCTCGGCGGGGCTCGGCAGCGCCAGGACATGGCGATGGCCGCGGGCGATCAACCCCTGGACCAGGTGATCGCGATCGATGCCCGGCATCGGGGCTTCACCCGCCGCATAGATGTCGGCGACCAGCACCAGATCGGCGTCGTTGAAGCAGCGGCAGAAATCGTCGAACAGATTGGCGACGCGGCTGTAGCGATGCGGCTGGACCACGGCCACGACCCGACCATGGGTCGCCTGGCGCGCGGCCTTCAACACGGCCGAGATCTCGACCGGGTGATGGCCGTAGTCGTCGATCACGGTCACACCCCCCGAGACGCCGGTCTTGGTGAAACGCCGCTTCACGCCGCCGAAATTCGCCAGCGCCGTCTTCAAGACCGCGTCCTCGATGCCCATCTCGCTGCCGACCGCGATGGCGGCCAGCGAGTTCAGCACGTTGTGCTGGCCGTACATCGGCAGCTTGACCCGGTCGAGCGTGCGCTGGACCCCGGAGATCCGGTCGGTCAGCACCACGTCATAGACCGCACCCGACGGGTCGATCTCGACATTGGTCGCCCGGACGTCGGCCTGGGGCGACAGGCCGTAGGTCACGATGCGGCGGTCCGACACGCGCGGGATCATGCTCTGGACGACCGGGTGGTCGACGCACAGCGCCGCGAAGCCATAGAACGGGATGTTGGTGACGAAGCTCTCGAACGCGGCCTGGACCGCCTCGAAATTTCCATAGAAATCAAGATGTTCCGGGTCGATGTTCGTGACGATGCCGATCGTCGCCGGCAGGCGGGTGAAGGTGCCGTCGCTCTCGTCCGCCTCGGCCACCATCCATTCACCGGCGCCGAGCCGCGCATTGGTGCCGTAGGCATTGATGATGCCGCCGTTGACCACGGTCGGATCCAGGTTGGCGGCGTCGAGCACGGCCGCGACCATCGAGGTCGTCGTGGTCTTGCCGTGGGTGCCGGCGATGGCGATCGACCATTTCAGCCGCATCAGTTCGCCCAGCATCTCGGCCCGGCGCACGACCGGCAGCAGGCGCGCGCGGGCCGCCATCAGCTCCGGATTGTCCGACTTGATGGCCGAGGACACGACGACGACCTGGGCATTCTCGATGTTCTCGGCGACATGGCCGATCTTGACCGGGATGCCGAGCTTGACCAGCCGCTGGGTATTGCCCCCCTCGGACACGTCGCTGCCCTGCACCGAATAGCCGAGGTTGTGCAGGATCTCGGCGATCCCGCTCATGCCGATGCCGCCGATTCCGACGAAATGCACCGTGCCGATGCTGAGCGGCAGCGCTCTCATGGCCGGTCTTCCTCTTTGGTCAAACGTTCCACCAGATCCGCCAGCCGCTCGGCGGCCGCCGGTTCGCCCAAGGCGCGGGCGGCGGCGGCGGCGCGCGCCAACGCCGGGCCGTCGGTCAGGATCTCGCCCAGCAGGCGCGCGACCCGCTCGACGGTGAAGTCGGCCTCGCTCAGCAGCCAGGCGGCACCGCCCTCGACCAGCACGCGCGCGTTGGCGGTCTGCTCGTCGGCGATCGCGCCGGCGAACGGCACCAGCAGGGCCGGCCGGCCGGCGACGGTCAATTCGGCCGTGGTCGAGCCGCCGGCGCGTGCCAGCACCAGGTGGGCGGCCGCGAGCCGTTCGGGGATATCGTCGAAGAACCGCCTGGTCTCGATGGCGAGGCCGCTGTCGCGATAGGCGGCCTCGACGGCATCGAGGTCTTCCGGCCGCACCTGCTGGCTGACCACGAGACGGGCCTTGAGGGCGGCCGGCAGCGCCTTCAGCGCCTCCGGCACGACGCGCGACAGGATGCGCGCGCCCTGGCTGCCACCGATGATCAGCAGACGGACCGGACCGTCGGCGTCCGGCGCCACGTAGGGCAGGTCGCGCACCGCGACGACCGCCGGACGCACCGGATTGCCGGTACGCTCGATCTTGCTTCGGTCGCTCGCGGGCACGCCCGAGACCCGTTCAAACGAGGTCGCGATGGCGCGCACCCGGGTCGCCAGCATCCGGTTGGCCCGGCCCAGCACCGCATTCTGGTCGTGGATCAGGGTCGGCAGCTTCAGGCTGGTCGCGGCCACCATGGTCGGCATCGAGGGATAGCCGCCGAAGCCCACGACCGCGCCGGGGCGCAACCGGCCGAGCAGGCGGCGTGCCTCGAGGATGCCCCGACCCAGGTCGAGCGCGAACCGGACTTTGCCCAGCAGCCCGCCGCCGAGCCGACCGGCGCGGACCCGGTAGGTATCCACGCCGGCGACCGGGAATTCCTTGCCGCGCTTGTCGGTCACGAGCGCCACCGGACGCCCGCGCCCGACCAGCGCGCGGGCGAGCGCCTCGGCTGGAAACAGGTGGCCGCCGGTACCGCCGGCGGCGAGCACGACCAAGGAACGGGCAGCCGTCACACCAGCTCTCCCGTGCCATAGCGCCGCCGGGTGAAGGCCAGCAGCATGCCCATGCCCAGGCCCAGTGCGATCAGCGACGACCCGCCATAGCTGAGGAACGGCAGGGTCATGCCCTTGGTCGGGATCATGTGCAGGGTCGACGACATGTTGATGACCGCCTGCAGCCCGAACTGCACCAGCAGGCCGGTGCCGCCGAGCACGACATAGAGGTTGTTCTCGTGGAACAGCCGCGCGAAGCCACGCAGCACGACGAAGGCGAAGACCACGACGATGACCAGGCAGATCACCAGGCCCAATTCCTCGCCCGCGACCGCGAACACGAAGTCGGCATGGGCGTCGGGCAGGTATTCCTTGACCGTGCCCTCGCCCGGGCCTCGACCCCACAGGCCGCCGTTGGCGAACGCCTCCATCGAGCGGGTGACCTGGTAGCTGTCGCCGGTCGAGGGATCGAGGAACCGGTCGATGCGGCTCGCCACGTGCGGGAAGATGAAATAGGCGCCGACCAGGCCGCCGGCGCCGGCCAGCGCCAGCAGCCCGACCAGGATGATCGGCAGGCCGGCCAGGTAGAATTGCGTGAACCAGATCGTGCTGACCACCACCGCCTGACCCAGGTCCGGCTGCTTCAGCAGCAGGCCGACGGTCAGCAGGTAGAGCGCGATGGCGATGGCATTGCCGGGGATCACGACATGCGGGTTCTTCTGCTGGGCGAACAGCCAGGCGCAGACGATGGCGAAGAACGGCTTCACGAATTCCGACGGCTGGATCGAGATGCCGGCCAGGCTGACCCAGCGCCGGGCGCCCTTGATCTCGGTGCCCATGACGAAGGTCATGCACAGAAGGACGACGGTGATTGCCAATCCGACCATGGCCACGCGCCGGATGGTGCGCGGCGATTGCAGCGAGATGAAGAACATGAGACCGAGCGCCACCGGCATGATCAGCATCTGGTGGCGCACGAAATAGAAACTGTCGGCGCCGATGCGCTCGGCCACCGCCGGGCTCGCCGCCAGGATCAGCAGCCCGCCGAAGCCGCACAGCACGCCGACCGCGAGCACGGTCCAGCGGTCGACCGTCCACCACCAGCGGCCGATCATGCTTTGGTCGGTACGGGCGATACTCATCGGCGGGCCTCGTCGACAATCTTGCGGGCAAGGGCGCGGAACGCGTCGCCGCGCGCCTCGTAGCTGGCGAATTGGTCGTAGGACGCACAGGCCGGCGACAGCAGTACGACGCCGTCTCCGCGTCCGTCTGCGGTGCCGTCCCGGCGGGCGGCGGCCGTGGCATCGGCGATGGCGGTGGCCAGATCGCCCGACCGCGTGACCGCGACGTGGCCGTCCAGGGTGCGCGCGAATTCGTCGCTGGCCTGGCCGATCAGGAAGGCGCCGGCCAGGCGCGGAAAGAAGGGCGCGAGCGAGGCGATGCCGCCGGCCTTGGGCAGGCCGCCGGCGATCCAGTAGATCCGCTCGTAGCAGCCGAGCGCCTTGGCGGCCGCATCGGCGTTGGTCGCCTTGGAATCATTGACGAAGCGCAGGCCGGGCAGGCTTGCGGCCAACTCCTGGCGATGCGGCAGGCCGGGATATGTCGCGAGCGCCGCGGCGATCTCGGCCGGTGCCACGCCGGCGACGCGGCAGGCGGCATAGGCCGCGGCGGCGTTCTGCCAATTATGCCGGCCGGGCAGGGTCGGTACCGGGCGCAGGTCCATGATCGCGACGGGCGCTTCGTCCAGATGGTCGATCAGCCGGCCGTCGACGACGGAGACGCCGCCCGCGACCGGCCCCTCGGCCGAGATCCGGACGAGTCGTGCCGGACCCTGCGTCAGTTCGGCGGCGAGCGCCCGGACATGATCGTCGTCGACGCCCAGGATCGCGGTGTCGCCGGCCACCTGGTTGTGGAAGATCCGCCGCTTGGCCGCGATATAGCCCGCCATGTCGCCATGCCGGTCGAGATGGTCGGGCGTGACGTTGAGCAGGATCGCCGTGCCGAAGCGCAGGGTCGAGACCAGGTCGAGCTGAAAGCTCGACATCTCGATCACGTAATGGCCGTCCGACCCCAGTTCCGGCAGCGACAGCGCGGGGATGCCCAGGTTGCCGCCGACGGCGGCGGGCCGACGCGCGGCGGCCAGGACGTGGCCGATCAGGGCCGTCGTGGTCGACTTGCCGTTGGTGCCGGTAATGCCCAGGAACCGGGCGCCTGTGCCGGCGCGGGCCAACAGCTCGATGTCGCCGATCACCTCGATGCCGGCGTCGAGCGCGCGGGTGGCGGCCGGGTGCGGCGTCGGGTGGGTCAGCGGAATGCCGGGGCTCATGACGAGCGCGCTCCAGTCGAGCGGCTCGACTGTCGCGAGGTTGGCCAGCGAAAGACCGGCGGCGCGGCCGGCGGCGCGGCCCTTCTCCCCATCGTCCCAGGCGACCACGCGGGCGCCGGACGCCTCCAGCGCTTGGGCGGCGACCAGGCCGGAGCGTGCAAGGCCCAGCACGGCCACGGTCCGATCGCGGAAGGGCAGGGTGGCGATCATCGCAGCTTCAACGTCGAGAGGCCGATCATCGCGAGGATGACGGCGATGATCCAGAACCGGATGACGATGGTCGGCTCGTGCCAGCCCTTCTTCTCGAAATGATGGTGGATCGGCGCCATGCGGAACACGCGCTTGCCGGTCAGCTTGAAACTGGCGACCTGGACGATGACCGACACGGTCTCGAGCACGAACACGCCGCCGATGATGGCCAGCACCACCTCGTTCTTGGTGATGACGCTGATGGCGCCCAGCGCCGAGCCGATCGCGAGCGAGCCGGTGTCGCCCATGAACACCATGGCCGGCGGCGCATTGAACCACAGGAAGCCCAGGCCGGCACCGATCAGCGCCGCGCAGAACACCAGGAGCTCGCCGGTTCCCGGCACGTGATGGATCTGCAGGTAGTTGGCATAGACGACGTTGCCGGCCAGATAGGCGATCAGGCCGAACGAGCCCGCGGCGATCATGGCCGGCACGATCGCCAGCCCATCGAGCCCGTCGGTCAGGTTGACCGAGTTCGAAGCGCCGACGATGACGAACATCGCGACCGGCACGAAGAAGATGCCGAGCTCGAACAGCGCGTTCTTGAGGAACGGCAGCGCGAACTTGGTCGCGAGCCCGTCGCCGGTCAGTTGCACGATCGCGACGGCGGCGATGCCGGCGATCAAGGCTTCGATCAGCAGGCGCTTGCGGCCGGAGACGCCATTGTGCGACCGGCGGGTCAGCTTGCGGTAATCGTCGGCGAAACCGACCGCGCCGAAGCCCATGGTCACGAACAAGGTGACCCAGACGAAGCCGTTCGACAGGTCCATCCAGACCAGGGTCGAGATCGACAGCGCCATCAGGATCAGGAACCCGCCCATGGTCGGCGTGCCCTTCTTCTTCAGGTGTCCTTCCGGCCCGTCGGTCCGGATCGGCTGGCCCTCGCCCTGCTTGGACTTCAGCCAGGCGATCACGTGCGGCCCCATGATGAAGCTGATGACCAGAGCCGTCAGGAACGCGCCGCCCGATCGCACCGTGATGTAGCGGAACAAATTGAACAGCACGAACTGGTCGGCGAAGGGAGCCAGGAGATTCAACATGATACGGACTGGCTCTTCAGGAATGCGGTGCCGCTGACGAGCGGCTTGACGATGTCGGCCATACGGGTGCCGAGCGAACCTTTGACGGTGACGACATCCCCGGCGCCGAGGGCGCCCGCGACCAGGGGCGCCAGTTCTGCGGCGCTGTCGCGATGGGCGCCGCGCAGCGCTGCCGGCAGGGCGTCGAACAGCCCGCGCATCAGCGGGCCGCAGGCGAAAACCAGGTCGGCGCCGCTGGCGAGCAGCGGTGCCGCCAGCTCTTCGTGCAGGGCCGGCCCGGCCGATCCCAACTCGCGCATGTCGCCCAGCACCGCGATACGGCGCCCGCGGCCTGCGGGACGCTGTGCCGCCAGCACGGCGAAGGCGGCGCGCATGGAAACGGGGCTGGCGTTGTAGCTTTCGTCGATCAGAGTGGCGCTGCCGCCGGCGACGGTGAGGGTCAGCCACTTGCCGCGGCCGGTGACGCCGGCGAGCGTGCCCAGTGCGGCGGCTGCCTGGGCCAGGTCGGCGCCGAGCGCCTCGACCGCGACCAGAACCGCCAGCGAGTTCAGTACGAGATGCTTGCCCGGCACGCCCAAGCGATAGGCGATGCGCCGGCCGGCGATGACGGCCTCGACCTCGCTCGCCTCCGCACCCAAGGCCACGGAGACGAGCCGTGCGTCCGCCTGCGCCTGCTCGCCGAACGAGACGATCTGCAGGCCGTGCGCCCGGGCGGCATCGGCCAGCCGGCCGAACATCGGGGTGTCGCGATTCAGGATCGCCACGGCGCCCGGCGCCATGCCCTCGAAAATCTCGGCCTTGGCGTCGGCGATCGCCTCGATGCCGCTGAAATATTCGAGATGGACCGGCTCGATCGTGGTCACGATCGCGACGTCGGGGCGAACCTGGGCGGTCAGCGCGCGGATCTCGCCCGCATGGTTCATGCCCACTTCGAACACGCCATATTGCGTGTCGCGCGGCATGCGGCCCAGCGACAGCGGCACGCCCCACTGATTGTTGAAGCTGCCGGTCGCCCAATGGGTGCGGCCCTGCGGCACCAGGCAATGGGCCAGCGCCTCCTTGGTCGAGGTCTTGCCGACGCTGCCGGTCACGGCGACGATGCGCGCTGTCGCGCGCGCGCGCGCGCGGGCGACGGCGCCCAGCCGCTCGAGCGCGCTCTGCGTGTCGTCGACCAGGACGAGCGACGCATCCTCGGCCACATCCGCCGGCCGGTGCGCGACGATGGCCAGACCGGCGCCCTGGGCCAACGCCTTGGCGACATAGTCGTGTCCGTCGAAATTCGGGCCGACTAGCGCCAGGAACGCCTCGCCGGCCGCGACCGTGCGGCTGTCGATCGAAATGCCGGGAATGCTCTCGGGGGCACGGCCCGAAGCCGCGCCCCGGACCGCCTCCGCCAACTCGGCGGGGGTCCAGAGCGGGGGGATGCGGGCGGTCATCGCTTCAGGCCGCGGGCGTCGATGGCGGCGCGAGCGACCTCGGCATCGTCGAACGGATGGACGATGCCGGCGACGGTCTGGCCCTGCTCGTGGCCCTTGCCGGCGATCACGAACACGTCGCCTGCGTCGAGCAGGCCGATGCCATGGCCGATGGCCGCGGCACGATCGCCGATCTCGATGGCATCGGGGCAGGCGGCCAGGATGGCGCGCCGGATCAGGGCCGGTTCTTCGCTGCGCGGATTGTCGTCGGTCACGATCTGCACGTCGGCCAGACGGGCGCACATGGCGCCCATCAAGGGCCGCTTGGTCGGATCGCGGTCGCCGCCGGCCCCGAACGCCACGATCAGCTTGCCGGTCGCGTGCGGACGCAGCGCGGTCAGGATCTTCTCCAGCCCGTCGGGCGTATGGGCGTAATCGACGAACACGGCGGCGTCGTTCGCCAGGGTGGCGACCAGTTCGACCCGGCCGCGCACGCCCTGCAGGCGGGTCAGTGCGTCGAGTGCCCGGTCCGGATCGATGCCGGTCGCGATCGCGAGGCCGAGGGCGGCCAGCGCGTTCATCGCCTGGAACGTGCCGACCAGCGGCAGCTCGATCGTCCGCTGGCGTCCGAGGATTTCCAGGTCGAGCCGCTGCCCGGTGGGCGTCGAGGTCCGGTCGACCAGGCGCAGCGCGCCGGCGTGGCTGCCGAAATCGAGGATCGGATGGCCGGCGGCGCGCGCGACCGCGGCGGCATCGGCGAATTCCGGGATGTCGGCGTTCAGCACGGCGGTGCCGCCCGGTGCCAGCACATGCTCGAACAGTCGGAGCTTGGCCGCCAGATAGGCCGCCATGGTCCGGTGATAATCCAGATGGTCCTGGGTCAGGTTGGTGAAGGCGCCGGCCACGATGCGCACGCCGTCCAGACGATATTGGTCGAGCCCGTGGGACGAGGCTTCGAGCACCGCGTGATCGATGCCGTCGGCCGCGAGGTCGGCCAGCGCGCGATGCAGCGCCACCGGATCGGGCGTGGTCATGGCGCCGGGCTTGAGGCCATCCGGCCCCTCGATGCCCAGCGTGCCGATCGAGGCGGCGCGTTCGCCGGCGTCGGCCCAGATCTGGCGTGTGAAGCTGGCGGTCGAAGTCTTGCCGTTCGTGCCGGTCACCGCCGCGACCGTCTTGGGCTGCGGGCTGTGCAGCCGGGCGGCGAACAAGGCCAGCGACCGGCGCGGATTGTCGTCGGCCAGCACCGGCACAGCCGCCCCGGCATGGGCGGCTGCCCCCTCAGCGTCGGTCAGGACGGCGGCGGCGCCGCGGCCGATCGCGTCGGCGATGAAGCGGCGCCCATCAAGGGCGACGCCCGGCAGCGCTACGAACAGCGTGCCGGGCGAAACGAGGCGTGAGTCGGCGGTGATCGACCGGATTTCCGGGTCCCTGGCGGCAGCCCATTCGGCAAGTTTCGGGGCGCACGCAGTCATGAGATCAGTTAGCCGCAACTTTGGGGCCCATTCCGGGAATATCGACGGTGAGGGCACGATGGATGTCCGGCGTCTCTTCGATGGGCTTAAGCCCCAAAAGTGGCGCCATTCGGGCGATGATGCGCTGCACCGCCGGACCCGCCGTCCATGCGCCGGTGGTGAAACCGTAGGAGGCCTGCGCCTTGTTGTTCCGGTCGCCATGGGGTTCGTCGATGATGACGTAGACCATGTATTGCGGATCGCTCATCGGGAAGAATGAGATGAGCGAGGACAGATTGCCATGGTGCATATAGCCGCCATGCGCGCCGATCTTCTCGGCCGTGCCGGTCTTGGCGCCGACCAGGTAGCCCGGCACCTCGGCCTTCTTGCCGGTGCCGTCGGTCACGTCGTAGCGGAACAGCTCGCGCATCAGTTCCGCCGTGCGGGGCGACAGCACGCGCTGGCCCGGCGGCACGAAGCCGGCCGGCCGCTTGATCAAGGTCGCCGGGCGCAGGATGCCGCCGTCGGCGACGGCGCTCGCGGCGACGGCGAGCTGCACGGGGCTGACCGACAGGCCATGGCCGAACGCGATCGTCCAGGAATTGATCTCGCGCCACGGGTTCGGCACCTGCGGGCTGCCGATCTCGGGGATCTCGATCTGGGCCGGGCGCAGCAGGCCCAGGCGGCCGAGGAACTCCTTCTGGATCTCCGGCGTCAGCTCCTGGATCATGTGGACCGAGCCGATGTTCGACGAGACCGCGAAGATCTGCGCCACGGGGATCGCGTGATGGATCGGCTCGTCGTCGTGGATGGTGAAGCGGCCGATCGTGATCGGCTTCGAGATGTCGTACATCTTCGACAGGGTCGCGGTCTTGTTCTCGAGCGCCAGCGCGGTGTTGAAGATCTTGAAGACGGAGCCCATCTCGTAGACGCCGAGCGTCGCGCGATTGAAGATCGTCTCCGGTACGACCGTGTTGAGGTCGTTCGGATCGAAGTCCGGCAGCGAGATCAGCGACAGCACTTCGCCGGACTTGATGTCCATGATGATGCCGGTGCCGCCGACGGCGGTGAAGGCGTCGATCTGCTTCTGGATCTCTTCCTTGAGGATCGCCTGCAGGCGGATGTCGATCGACAGCTTCAGCGGCTCGGTCGACTGGCTCAAAGCGGCGTCGAACGAACGCTCGATGCCGGCCAGGCCCTTGCCGTCCAGGTCCGAATAGCCAACCACGTGGGCGGCCAGCGGCCCTTGCGGATAGATCCGCCGCTCTTCGCGCTGGAAATCGAGACCGGGCACGCCCAGCGAATTGACCTGGAATTCCTGGGTCGGCGTCAGGCGCCGCTGGATCCACACGAAGCTCTTGTCCGAGGCGAGCTTGGTATAGAGGTCGGCTTCCTTGGCGCCGGGCAGGATCTTCGCCAGTTGCTTGGCCAGCTTGGCCGGCTCGGTGATGGTGCGCGGGTTGGCGAACAGCGACGAGCTTTCGAGCGTGGTCGCGAGCACGACGCCGTTGCGGTCGACGATGTCGCCGCGGCTGAAGTGGGCGACCTTGGCGGCAGCCGGCTGGCCCAGCTTGGCGATCTCCGGATCCGGCGTCTTCAGCAGGGTCACGTCGGCCAGGCGCAGGCTGATGATGGTGAAAGCCAGCAGGAAGGCGCCCGCGGTCACCAGCAACCGGTTGCGGCTCATGTCGAGCGAGCGGTTGACGCGCGTGTCCCCGTCGGACGGGGCGGCGATCGTCGGCTTGAAATGCCGGGGACGGCAGGGATTGTCGTCGTTCTCGAGCGGGGCGACCGGCTTCATCGATCGCCTCCGGGCTTGATGGCGGCGACGTTGGTCGCATGGATGATGGGGTTCGGCTTGGACGCGACCTGCATCGCCTTCAGCACCGCCTCGATCTTGATGTCACCGCCGTCGGCAATGGCGGGGCGATCGGACTTCAGCGGCAGCTGGTCGAAGCTGCCCATCTGGGCCGAGGTCACCGGCTGCAGTGCCAGGTGGCGCGCGGCCATGTCGCCGATACGGACCGGCTGGGTCAGATAGCTCCATTCCGCCTTCAGGACGTGGATGGCGTCCTGGTCGGTCACGGTCTGGCGGTTGATCTTGCCCAGTTCGTCTTCGAGCGACTGGACCTCGTACTTGACCTTGAACAGGCCGAAGCCGAGGCCGCACACCAGGATCAGCGAGAGGAATGTCGATGAGCGCATCATGCGGCGAGCTCCTCCGCCCCGGTCGGGGCTGGCCATGCGGGGGCGGCCGTCCGCTCGGCCACGCGCAGCTTGGCGGAGCGCGCACGCGGATTGCGCGCCAATTCTTCGGGACCGGCCACGATCGGCTTGCGATGGATCAGCCGGAAGCTGGGCGCCCGGCGCTGGGCGGTGGCGTCGGGCAGGTGGCGCGAGCCGGCGGGCTCGGCGCCGGCACGGGCCTTCAGGAAGTTTTTCACGACCCGGTCTTCCAGCGAATGGAACGAGACGATGGCGAGCCGGCCGCCGGCCTTCAGCAGCCGCTCGGCCGCGGCCAGACCGCGCGCGAGTTCCCCGAGTTCGTCGTTCACATAGATGCGCAGCGCCTGGAACGTGCGGGTCGCGGGATCGATGCCGTCCTTGCTGGCCGGCACGCAGGACCGCACGATGCGGGCCAGCGCCGCGGTGCGCTCGATCGGCATTTCGGTGCGGGCCGTCACGATCGCCTTGGCGACCCGGCGCGACAGGCGCTCCTCGCCGTAGCGATAGATGATGTCGGCCAATTCCGCCTCGCCCATGGTGTTCACTACACGGGCCGCATCGGGACCGTCGCCGCCCATGCGCATGTCGAGAGGACCGTCGGACCGGAACGAAAAACCGCGCGCTGGATCGTCGATCTGCGGCGAGGACACGCCGATGTCGAGTGCCACCGCGTCGACCTGGTCGATGCCGAGCCGGCTCAGCAATTGCGCCATCTCGCCGAACTTGCCCTCGACCAGGGTCAGGCGACCGGGATGGGCGGCCGCGATCGCCGCACCGCTCGCGATCGCGGTCGGATCGCGGTCGATGCCAACCAGTGCCACCGGGGCTGCCGCCAGGATCGCCTTGGAATAACCGCCTCGTCCGAACGTACCGTCGATCACGACCTGGTCGGGACCCAGGGCGAGGGCGAGCACGACCTCGTCGACCAGCACCGGGATGTGCAGGCCCTCGGTCATGGCGTGCCCTCGGCGGCAGGCGCCGGCATGCGGGCGGTCGGCGGCATGATGAATTTGTTGTCGCGGGCGCTCTGCCGGCGGGCTGCCTGGAACGCCTCCTGCGCGGCCGGTTCCCAGATCTGGAAATTCTTGCCCTGGCCGACGAAGGCGACGTTGTCGGTGATGCCGACGAACTGCAGCAGCTCCTCGGGCAGGGTGATGCGGCCTTCGCCGTCGATCTGCAGCTGCTTCATGTCGGCGAACAGGGCCGACAGGTTCTCGTATTCTTCGGAAAACTCCGGCAGAGTCTCGAGTTGAGCCGCCATTTCCTCGACCCGCGCCAGGCCGCTGCAATCGAGTGCGGCATGCTTGAACGAGCGGAACGCGAGGATGCCGGTCGAGTTCTGTCCGGACAAGACGGTCCGAAAGAGGGCGGGTACCGAGACCCGCCCTTTCCGGTCGATCTTGTTCACGTAAGTGGACAGAAAAAGCCGCACGTGGGCTCCCCCAACAGCATCCCGGGGCGAGGCGCGGCTGCCACGGACGACTGGAAGTTCCCCCAACCAATCGCCCTCCGCCATGGGATGACATGGGATAACATGGGCTCGTATGCCCGTCAATGTCCGCCGACAGTAAAACACCAGTCAAACAAAGAAACGGGAGGGTGCACGCTCGGCACCTGCCAGTCGTTATCCGACGTCCGGCGCCGGGCCGACTCACCAGTTCTTAGCATTCGGTAAAGTTTGATGCGTTCTCTGTATGTTCTCGAAGAGCCGGCGGAACCGGGAAGAGAACACCAGACGGCCTGTAAGCCGGGTTCTGTCCCCGCTCGCCCGAAGGCGGGCAGGAGATGACCATTCCTCTTGGACGCCTGTTGCCAGGCGCCTCGCGCGACCGACCCGGATGACGGCGCGGAAAACCCGCCTGCCGGTCGACGGTCTCCGAAGAAGCCGCCGCCTGCCAGCCATCCCTATTTGGTCTTGCTCCCGGTGGGGTTTGCCATGCCGCCCTCGTTACCGAGGTCGCGGTGCGCTCTTACCGCACCCTTTCACCCTTGCCGCCCGGCCATCTCGCGATGGGCCTGGGGTTGGCGGTTTGCTCTCTGTGGCACTTTCCCTGAGGTCGCCCTCGCCGGGCGTTATCCGGCACCGTGTTTTCCGTGGAGCCCGGACTTTCCTCTACCGGCGTGAAGCCGACAGCGGTCATCCGGCCGTCTGGTCGCGCTGGATTAAGGCCGCCGGGAACCCGCGTCAATGACCGTTCACGCGATCGTCCCATGTTTTCCCATGCCGATGGCGAAATTGGGCGTTTCGCCCATCAAATCCCATGCAGGGTGGCGACCTGGGCAATTTTGAGCGCGGTTTCATCGTCGATCCGCCCGTCGACCCCCGTTGGGCGGTAGTGGCGCTGGAATGCGGCGACCGTCTGGGGCGTCGCCGCTTCGAACCCGATCCCGACCAGTTGCCGTTCCGGGTCGATCCGCGCGGTGGGTGTGCCCGCCACCGGCCACAATCCGATGCCGTGGGCAGAGAGCCAGGCCCAGTCGAACAGCGTGCCCGGGTCCTGCTTGCGGTCGGGCGCCACGTCGGAATGACCCAGCACGCGATGGGCCGGAATGGGATGGCGTGCGACGATCCCCCTCGCCAGTTCGGCCAGCGCCGCCATCTGGGCCGATGGGAACGGCCGATAGCCCCATTCCTCGCCCGGATTGACCAGCTCGATGCCGATGGAGCGGTCGTTGATGTCGCGCCGCCCGGCCCAGAACGCCTTGCCGGCGTGCCAGGCGCGCATCCGCTCGTCGACCAGGCGGTGGACCGTGCCGTCCTCGTCGACCAGCCAATGGCAACTGACCTCTGAGGTGGGATCGCACAGGCGGACCAGTGCCGCCTCGGCGCTCTGCATGCCGGTATAATGCAGCAGCAGCATGTCGATCGGCGTGCCGGGCGGGCGCGGGCCGAAGTTGGGCGAGGGGCGCTCGCGGACGATCATCAGAAGATCGACAGCTGGGTCAGGCGGGTCAGCGCCTCGAGCGCCGCCGTACCGACCAGCGAATTGCCCGACCGGTCCAGCTCCGGCGACCAGACCGCGACGCAGAATTTCGACGGCAGCACCGCCACGATGCCGCCGCCGACTCCGCTCTTGGCCGGCAGCCCGACCCGATAGGCGAAGCTGCCGACCGACTCATACATGCCGCAGGTCAGCATCAGCGCGTTGACGCGCTTGGTCTGGCGTTCGGTCAGCACGGCCTCTTCGAGGATCGGCGACAGGCCGCGGTTGGCGAGCGGCAGGAAGGCGCGAGCGAGATCGGCGCAGCTCATGGCGAGCGAGCATTGGTGGAAATAGGTATCGAGCACGGCCGCGACCGGATTGCCCAGCCGGCCGTGGCTCGCCAGCATGTTGGCCAGCGCCGCATTGGTGAAGCCGGTCTCGCGCTCCGACCGGGCGACCTCCTCGTCGAAATCGACGGCGAAGTTCTGCGACAGCACCCGGACATAGTCGCGGATCGTGTTCTTCGGCGCCCGGGAATGGGACATGACGCAATCGGTCACGACCAGCGCCCCGGCATTGATGAACGGGTTGCGCGGCACGCCCTCTTCATATTCGAGCTGGACCAGCGAATTGAACTTGCTGCCCGACGGCTCCTTGCCGCACCGGGTCCACAATTCGTCGCCGACCTGGCTGATCGCCAGCATCAAGGTGAAGGCCTTGGAGATGCTCTGGATCGAGAAGGGCTCCTCACCGTCGCCGATGGTGTGGACCGTGCCGTCGACCGTCGCGATCGCCATGCCGAACTTGGTGGACGGCACGTTCGCCAGCGCGGGGATATAATCCGCGACCTTGCCCTTGCCGAAATAGGGGCGGATCTCGTGGACGATGTTTTCGAGCAGTTCGCCGTATTCCATGCGTCCACCTTCCAGACCCTCCCCCGCGGGGAAGGGGGTTCCTCATATCAGCCCAGTTCGGCCTTCTTCATTTCCAGTTCCAGCCAACGGTCCTCGGCTTCGGCCAGTTCGACATGCAAGCCATCCAGTCGCGCGCTCGCCATGTCGAACGCCGCCCGGTCGCGAGCGTAGAGCTTCGGGTCGGCCAGCGTCTGCTGCAGGGCCGCCTGCTCCTTGCCCAGCTTCTCGATCACGCCGGGCAGGCGCTGCAGGTCGTGCTGTTCCTTGAAGCCCAGCCGCGCGGTCTTCGGTTTGTCGGTCCGCGCTGGCGCCGCGGCCTGCTTCGCAGCCTTGACCGGATCGAGCTTGGTCGGCCGCTGGCGCAGATAGTCGGTATAGCCGCCGACATATTCCGCGATCTCGCCGTCGCCTTCGACCGCGATGACCGAGGTCACCAGCCGGTCGAGGAAGTCGCGGTCGTGGCTGACCAGGTAGAGCGTGCCCTCGTAGTCGGCCAGCACCTCTTCCAACAGCTCGAGCGTATCCATGTCGAGATCGTTGGTCGGCTCGTCCAGCACCAGGAGATTCGAGGTCTGGGCCAGAACCTTGGCGATCAGCAGCCGGTTGCGCTCGCCGCCCGACAGCGCTTTGGCCGGGGTCAGCGCCTGGCGATCTTCGAACAGGAAGTCGCGCATATAGGAATTCACGTGGCGCGGCACGCCCCGCACGAACACGCTGTCGCCCCGGCCTTCGGTCAGGTTGTCGCGCACGCTCGCCTCTTCGTCGAGGCGGCTCCTCAGCTGATCGAAATAGGCTGGCACCAGATTGACGCCGAAGCGGACCTTGCCGGCATCGGGCTCGATCTCGCCGGTCAGGATCTTCAGCAGGGTCGACTTGCCGGCGCCGTTGGCGCCGATGATGCCGATCCGCTCGCCGCGCACGATCTTGGTCGAGAAATCCTGGGCGATCACCCGGGTGGCATTGGTCCCATCGGGCAGGGTCTGGGCGAAGCTCTTCGAGATGTTCTTGACCTCGACGACCAGCTGGCCGCCGGTCTCGGTCGAGGCGGCGGTGCCAAGCTTGGCCTGGCGGATGCCGACGCGCTCCGCCTTGTCCTGGCGCAGGTCCTGCAGTGCCCGGACCCGGCCCATGTTGCGCGTGCGCCGGGCCGAGATGCCCTGGCGCATCCACAGGGTCTCGGCGATCAGCTTCTTGTCGAGCCGCTGCTCTTCGGCCGCCTCCGCCGCCAGCACGCGCTCCGCCCAATCGTCGAAGCCCAGGAAGCCCTGGTCGAGCGAGAGCAGCCGGCCGCGGTCGAGCCAGATGACCCGGCGCGACAGCCGGTTGAGGAAGGCCCGGTCATGGCTGATCATCAGGATCGCGCCGCGATAGTCGGCGAGCCGCGCCTCCAGCCATTCGATCGCGGGAATGTCGAGATGGTTGGTCGGCTCGTCCAGCAGGACCACGTCCGGTTCGGCCACGAACACGCGGGCGAGCGAGACGCGGCGGCCTTCGCCGCCCGACAGTGCTACCAGCTTTCGGTCGGGATCGAGCCCGACCTCGGCCAGGATCGCCTCGACCTTGTAGCGGGTGGCGCCGTCCTGCTCATGGCCGGGCAGGCCCAGCGCCACATGGTCCGCGATGGTCATGGCCGGATCGAAATTCGGCTCCTGCGGCATGTAGGCGACATGGGCGCCGGGCTGGATGAAGCGGTCGCCGGCGTCGAGTTCGATCGTGCCGGCGAGACATTTCAACAGGGTGGATTTGCCGCTGCCGTTGCGGCCGACCAGACAGATCCGCTCCCCACGCGCAACGGCGACCGATACCTCCTGGAAGGTAGGTCTGCCGCCGTAGGTGAGGGTCGCGTTCTGCAGGGCTAGGAGCGGCGGTTGAACCGCCATCAGGCTTTCCCTTTGTGTTGCTTGGCGAGCCTGTCGTAGGCCGCGTTGATCAGCGCCAGCTTGGTGGTCGCGATCGAGACGAATTCCGCCGGCAGGCCCTGCGCCATGACCCGGTCGGGATGATTGTCGCGCACCAGCTCGTGCCAGCGCTTCTTGATGACCTCCATGTCCGACCAGGGCTCGACGCCCAGGATCAGATAGGGATCCTCTTCGACGACCGGCGCATGCTCCGAGCCCACGTGATAGGCCCGGATGCGCCGGAAGCAATATTCCTCGAACCCGAAGATCTCGGAAATCGAGCGCAGATAGGCATCTTCCGCCGGCGTGATGACGCCGTCCGCCTTGGCGATGTGGAACAGGGCGCCCAGCAGGTCTTCCAGCACCGATTTGTGGTGACCCAGCAGCTTCTTGACCTGGCGGGCATAAGTGTCGGCGCCGACCGTGCTGCGCCGGGCCAGGTTGAAGAAGAACTCGACGTTGGCGCGTTCTTCCTCGGGCGCGCTGAATACCTGGTGGAACGCTTCGATCTCGACCGGGCTCACGGTGCCGTCGGCCTTGGCCATCTTGGCGCCCAGCGCGATCACCGCGATGGTGAAGCCCACCTGCTTCGTCGCCTGTGGCCGGTCCTCGTCGCGGACCAGGTCCCGGGCGCGCGACGCGTCGGCATCGAGCGCGCGCATGGACTCGTCCTCGAGGCCGAACAGATTGCCCCAGGACAGCTCCTGCACCCCTTCGACGATGCGGGCCCAGATGGTCACGGTCGGATCGACTCCTTCGCCAAGAGAATACGGCATAGCCGTGCGGATCGCCCTACGTCAAGAAACCCGGTTGCATTGCAATAGAGGGCAGCCTTTTTTGCGGGCAAAGGGTCGCAGGTTACAACCCGCTCTCGCGACGGGACGCTTTGTGATCTAAGTTTATTCCGTCGCGGAGAAAGGCCTGTGGACGCTAGGCCGTTCCATCCGTGTGTCCATGATAGTCGACTTCGCGTCCTAGGGCTAACCGGGGGCTACCAGGCGATGATCGAGATTTCCGTGAACGGCAAGGTCCATCGGCTCGATGTCGAGGACGACATGCCGCTCTTGTGGGTGCTGCGCGACGAACTGGGCATGACCGGGACGAAATACGGCTGTGGCATCGGTCAGTGCGGCGCCTGCACCGTCCACGTCGATGGCGAGGCGCAACGCTCGTGCTCCCTGCCGGTCAGCGCCGCGGTCGGCGGCAGGATCACCACGATCGAGGGCCTGTCCCCCGACAGCAGCCACCCGGTCCAGAAAGCCTGGGTCGCCGAGGACGTGCCGCAATGCGGCTATTGCCAGTCCGGGCAGATCATGGCGGCGGCTGCGTTCCTGGCGGCCAATCCCAGGCCGACCGATGCCGACATCGACCGGAACCTCAGCAACATCTGTCGCTGCGGCACCTATCCGCGCATGCGCAAGGCGATCCACCGCGCCGCCGCGCTGATCGTGCGCTAGGGGAGGGATGCGATGACCCATCTGGTTCCGCTCTCGCGCCGTTTCTTCATCACCTCAGGCCTGTCGGCCGCCGGAGGCCTCGCCATCGGCCTGGCGCTGCCCGGTCGCGCCGACGCCTTGGCGATCGATGCGGCGCCCTGGGCGTCGATCACCGATGTCAAGGCGGCCGAAATCAATGCCTGGATCCTGATCGAGCCCGACGACAGCGTGACCATCCGCGTCGCGCAGTCGGAAATGGGCGAGGGCATCTTCACCGCCCTGCCGATGATCGTGGCCGAGGAACTGGAGTGTGACTGGACCAAGGTGCGCGCGGAATATGCCGAGGCGCACCGCAACCTGGTCGATGGCCATCCCTATGGGCGCATGGGCACCGGCGGCAGCGGCGCCGTCCGGCGCTCGCGTGAGTTCCTGCAGCAGGCCGGCGCCAGCGCCCGGGTCCGGCTGATCGCGGCGGCGGCCCAGCAATGGGCGGTGCCGGCGGGCGACTGCAGCGCCCGGGACGGCAAGGTCACGCATGCGGCCAGCCAGCGCTGGCTGGGTTACGGCGCCTTGGCCGGTGCGGCTGCCAAGATTGCGCTCGCCGAGGAGCCGGCGATCAAGACTCCAGACCAGTTCCGCCTGATCGGCCAGCCGCAGGCCCGGTTCGACACGCCGGTCAAGGTCAACGGCCAAGCCAAGTTCGGCATCGATACCCGGATCGATGGCATGGTCTATGCCGCGGTCACGACCTGCCCGGTATTCGGCGGTACGGTCCGTCACGTCGACGACAGCAAGGTCAGGGGCCGGCGCGGTATCCGGCAGATCGTGCCGATCCCGGGCGGCATCGCCGTGGTCGCCGACAGTTTCTGGCGTGCGAAGCAGGCGGTTGCCGACCTCGTCATCACCTGGGACGAAGGCGCTGGGGCGGGCACCGACAGCGACCAGTTCCGCAAGGAATATCGCGACACCCTCGACGGGCCGGCCGCCAACGCCAAGCATGCGGGCGACGTCACTGCGGCCCTGGCCAAGGCGGCAAAGAAGGTCGATGCGCTCTATGAGGCCCCCCACGTCGCCCATGCGGCGATGGAGCCGTTGAACGCGACCGTCCATATCCAGGGCGATCGGCTCGACGCCTGGATGGGCACCCAGGACCCGGATGGTGCCTTGCAACGTGCGGCCAAGGCCGCAGGCATGAAGCCGGAACAGGTCTTCATCCACAATTGCTTCCTCGGTGGCGGGTTCGGTCGGCGCGCGATCAACGACGAGCTGGAGCAGGCGGTCATCGTCGCCAAGGCGGTCGGCAAGCCGGTCAAGCTGGTGTGGACGCGCGAAGAGGACATGCAGCACGACCGCTACCGGCCTCAGGCGGCGATCCGCTTCAAGGCGGGTCTGGGCACCGACGGAATGCCGGTCGCCTGGGACATGCGCACGGCGGTCGGCTCGATCAGCCGCTCGCTCGGCCGCGATCCGGTCGCCAGCGGGGTCGAGCCCTCGGCGGTCGAAGGCCTGTCGAACGTGCCCTATGCGGTCGCCAATCTGAATGTCGACTGTATTTTGAAGAACACCCACGTGCCGGTGATGTTCTGGCGCTCGGTCGGCAGTTCCCAGAACGCCTTCGCGCTCGAAAGCTTCGTCGACGAGATGGCGGTGGCGGCCGGCAAGGACCCATATCGGTTCCGGCGCGAGCTGCTGGCCGGCAAGCCCGATTTCCTCAAGGTGCTGGATACGCTCGCCGAAAAGGGCGACTGGTCGAAGAAGCTGCCGGCGGGCCAGGGCCGCGGCATCGCCATCCACGAAAGTTTCGGCACCATCGTCGGCGAGATCGTCGAGGTCTCGGTCAGTCCCAAGGGCGAGGTCAAGGTGCCGCGCGTGGTCGCCGTGGTCGATTGCGGCCATGTCGTCAATCCGCGCACCGTCGAGATGCAGATCGAAAGCGCCGTGATCTACGGCCTGACCGCGGCACTCTATGGCGAGATCACCATCAAGGACGGCCGGGTCCAGGAAGCCAATTTCGATGCCTATGAAATGGTGCGCTTCGCCGATGCGCCAGTGATCGAGACCTATCTGGCGCTGTCGGGCGGCACCAAATGGGGCGGCATCGGCGAGCCGGGCACACCGCCGATCGCGCCGGCGCTATGCAACGCGATCTTTGCCGCGACCGGCAAACGCATCCGTTCGCTGCCGATCAAGAATACGGACCTCAGCGGCCGCGCGTGATCGGCACGGCTGAAACGACGAAGCCCGTCCGGGTGCCGGACGGGCTTCGTACTGTGCCGTGGGCGAGCGGGATCAGTTTCGGGCGAGCTTGACGCTGCCCTTGCCGGGAGGAACCACGACGCAGAGGTGGCCTTTCTTGTGGAGCGCCCCGCAGGCGTCGCGCGCCTGGCGTTCCGTCGAGAAGCCGTTCAGGCGGGCGCGGTAGATCTTGTGCTTCTCGTTCCTCTCCGGGGCCAGGATCGAGGTCTGGCCACGCACGCCGGCGAGGCGGATCGCGTGATCGGCGGCTTCCTCAGCCTGGGAATGGCTGCTGAAGGCGCCGACCTGGACGGCCCAGCGCTCGCTCGACACCGCGGTCACGATGCCGCCGGGCTTGGCGGCATGGGCGCGCAGGATCCGCGCCGAAGCCGGCGCTTGGGTCGCGGCCGGTGTGGCGGCCTCCGCCTTCGGGATCGGCGACAGGGCGGCCAGCACGCTGCCGGCGCCGGCGAACAGGCGCTTGGCCGTCCGCGCACTCTGGCCGCCGGCCTCGGCCACCAGCATCGGGTCGGTCTGCCGATGGGCGAAGCCGTTGTCGAGCAGGGTGGCCATCAGATTGTCGCGCACGCCGCCACTGGTCGAACCCATGACCACGCCGATCAGGCGATGGCCGTCACGCTCGGCCGACGAGGCCAGATTGAAGCCGGAGGCCGACGTGAAGCCGGTCTTGAGCCCGTCCATCCCGGCATAACGGTACATCAGGTGGTTGTGCCCTTTGATGACCCGGCCGCGGAAGATGAACTCGCGCGTGGCGAAGAAGCGGTAATATTGGGGGAAATCGTCGTGCAGATGCTGGGCGAGCTTGACCAGATCGCGCGCTGAGGTGACCTGCTCGTCGTCGGGCAGTCCGGACGCATTGCGGAAGGTCGTGTTGGTCATGCCCAGCGCGTGCGCCTTGTCGGTCATCATGCGGGCGAAAGCCGTCTCGCTGCCGCCCGCCAGATACTCGCCGGCGATGGCGGCACAGTCGTTCGCCGACAGCACGACCATGCCGAGGACGCATTCCTTGACCGAAACCATGTCGCCGGCCGGAACGCCCAAATGGGTCGGCATCTTCGCGGCGGCGAATTCGGAAACCGGCATGCGCGTATCTAGCGTGATCTTGCCGCGCTGCAAGGCTTCGAAAGTCATGTACAGCGTCATCATCTTGGTCAACGACGCCGGATGGTTCAATTCATCCGCATTGACCTCATTCAGCACTTCCCCCGTCGTGCTGTCGATGACCATCGAGGCATAACCGGCCCAGGCGGAAGTAGAGCCGCCGGCTAGACAGGTCATGCCCAAAAGAACGGTTGCAACTGCCAAGCCCCCCTGGCGTCGCGACCGCCGAATTGAATGGATGCTCAACTCGGCCTCCCCCAACAAAGACGTTCCATCGTATCGATACGACGAGACATTAAAAAAATAGTGAATCTCTGTCCATCATCTTTCGATGCATCAGTTGAATTTAGCTGTGGAAATCTTTTGCGTCGCGACAAGTCGCCGCTCTCCCCCCATCGACTGGAATAAAGCGGGAACGAGTCCCTGCACCCGGCGGATCAACCGCAAATGATCGGCCGCGAACACAGAGTCTGTTCTGACTTCGACGTGCGGGAATACCGCTCCCGTCTGGGCCGGGGCGGTGATTGATTGATTCATTTCAGAAGGTTAGGGCAACAGCTTTTCGACCCAGGGACCGTCGGGCAATTGACCGGCCAGCTGGGTGATATGGCTGTTCCACCACTGCCTCTGTTCCATGAGATCGTCATAGTCCAGTTCGGCCAGGCGGATCTTGCCGTCCTCGGTCGAGAGCGTGGCGAGATCGATCGGGTACCCCACGTCGGCCGCACTGAACCGGGTCGAATCGAACGACAGATAGGCGATCTTGAGGGCGGCCTGCATCGGCGTGTCGTAGCTGAGGGCCCGGTCGAGGATCGGCTTGCCGTAGGACGTGGAGCCGACCGAGAGATAGGGCGTGCGTTCGTCGCACGCGATCCAGTTGCCTTCCGGATAGATCATGAACAGGCCGGGCTCGGCATCGTCGACCAGCTTGCCGCCCATGATGCAATGCAGATTGAGCGGCAAGGCCGCGGCCTCCAGCGCCTCCTGGTCCTCAAGTTTGACCTTGCGGAGGGCCGTGCAGAAGCCATCGACCGCGTCGAGGATCCGGCGGAACGGCTTGGCGCCGGGGGCTCGCATATCCCGCTCCAGAAAGGCCAGCGTCTTGTCGCGCACCGAGCGCAGGCCGGAGGTCATGACCATGAACCGGCCGTCTTCGGCGCCGTGCAGCGTCAGCTTGCGGGCATGGGACACCTGGTTGCCCGAGGTCACCCGGCCGTCGGAGAGGGCGATCAGCCCCTCTCGAATCTTGATCCCGACGCAATAGGTCAACCGCTTCTTCCCATTCGTTCCGTCCGCTCGCCCTCGAGCCCCCGGCGCACCAGAGAATGCCTCAGGGGGCGGTCTCGCATCAAGCCTTGCCCAAGGTCGAGGGCGTTGGAAGCGGGGCTGCGGATTTCGTGCCTTTTCACAGATTATGTTGCAGTGCACAAAAAAATCATTGACTCCAGGAACGGGTACCCCTATCTCTGGGATGTGTTGCGGTGCAGCAATCGCTGGGAGCGGGAATTCAAGCCCACCCCGGACCCGCTCGTGGAGGACCTGAGATGACGAATTCGGATCAGAAGACAGTGAAGCCCGTCGCCGCCAAGCCGACCAAGGCTGTGAGCGCGACCGTCGCTGCCAAGCCGGCCGCCAAGGTTTCCGCCGCGAAAGCCCCCATCGCCAAGCCCGCCGTTGCGCAGCCCGCCGCCGTGAAGGCGCCGACACCTCCTGTCGCCGCTGCCAAGCCGGTCGCCGCCGCGAAGCCCGTCGCTGTCGAAGCCGCGCCGGCCAGGACCCCGGCTCCCGGGCCCGTCGCAGCCCCGGCCGCCGTCGCGGCTCCGGCTCCGGTCGCCCCCAGGATCGAGCCGGTCGTTGCGGCCCCGGCGGCCGCTCCGGCCGCCGCCATCGAGAAATCCCCGGTGCCGGTCGCACCCGTGGTCAAGGCGGCCGCCGCCGCCGCCGTGGTTGAAAAGCACGTTTCGAAGCCGGTCGTCGAGGCGCCGGTTCCGTCAATCGTTCCCCCAAAGGCCTCGACGATCCCCCCCGTCCTTTCCACTCCCCAAATCAAGGTGTTCCCCATGTCGACCCAGACCTTCAAGGGCTACGAAGACTTCGCCGCTTTCGGTAAGGCCAATCTCGAGGCTTTCGTTCAGGCCAACACGCTGTTCGCCAAGGGCTTCGAGGCCCTGTCGAAGGAAGTCGTCAGCCTGACCCAGTCGTCGCTCGAGAGCAGCGCCGCCGCCACCAAGGCGCTGTTCGCCGCCAAGACCCTCAAGGACGTCGTCGAGCTGCAGGCCGACTTCGCCAAGACCTCGTTCGAGAAGCTGGTCGCCAATTCGACCAAGATCGGCGAAATGACCGTCAAGCTGGCGACCGACTCGAGCGCGCCGATCGGCGCCCGTGTCACCGCCGCTTCGGAAAAGGCTCTGAAGCCGGTCGCCTGAGACCGTCCTTCCCCGAGCGCATTCCTTCGCGCCATCGGTCGCTGCCATTCCTCCCCTATGGCGGCGATCGATCCGACGGCCTCCCGGCTCACGCCGGGGGGCCGTTTTCGATTCCGGGTCCTTGCACATGCAGGATTCGGGCGCGGCACGACCCAAGGGGCTTGGGTACGCGCCATCCGATCCCATATAGTTTCTCCCGAGCCTTTCCCTCTAGCGACGCCTTCGGACCCAATGGATCACCCGAGACTGCCTGCCCCGAGCCAACGATGAGCGACATCGAAAAACGCGACGACGACGACCATTCGACCGGCGTCGTCGTCAAGACCAAGCCCAAGACCCGCAAGCCTTCGCTCTATAAGGTCTTGATGCTGAACGATGATTACACGCCGATGGAATTCGTCGTGCACGTGCTCGAGCGGTTCTTCTCCAAGAACCGGGAGGAGGCGACCACGATCATGATGCACGTGCATCGTCGTGGCGTTGGGATCTGTGGCGTTTTCACCTACGAGGTTGCCGAGACAAAAGTGACGCAGGTCATGGATTTTGCTCGGCAGCATCAGCATCCTTTGCAGTGCACTCTGGAGAAGGAATAGCGCCCCATGCTGTCGCGGAACCTTGAGAAGACGCTGCATCGAGCCCTGGCCTATGCCAACGAGCGGCGTCACGAATACGCGACACTCGAGCACCTGCTGCTCTCGCTGACCGAGGACCAGGACGCTGTCGCCGTGCTGCGCGCCTGCACGGTCGACGTCGACAAGCTGCGCCGGGATCTCGCCGGCTATGTCGACAACGAACTGGCGAGCCTCGTCTCGCCCCATGTGGAGGATGCCAAGCCGACCGCCAGCTTCCAGCGCGTGCTGCAACGGGCGGCGATCCATGTGCAATCGTCCGGTCGCGAGGAAGTGACCGGCGCCAACGTGCTGGTCGCCATGTTCGCCGAGCGCGAGAGCCATGCCGTCTATTTCCTGCAGGAGCAGGAGATGACCCGGTTCGACGCGGTCAACTACATCTCCCACGGCATTGCCAAGGCGCCGGGCCGCTCCGAGACCCGCCGGGTCCAGGGCGCCGAGGAGGAGCGGGTCGAGAATGGCGAGAAGAGCGGTGCCAAGCGCGGTCATGACGCGCTCGACGCCTATACCGTCAACCTCAACAAAAAGGCCAAGTCCGGCAAGATCGACCCGCTGATCGGCCGCGAGGCGGAGGTCGACCGCACCATCCAGATCCTGTGCCGTCGGTCCAAGAACAATCCGCTCTATGTCGGCGATCCGGGCGTCGGCAAGACCGCCATCGCCGAGGGCCTAGCCCGCCGCATCGTCCAGCTCGAAGTGCCGGAAGTGCTGCAGAACGCGGTGATCTACTCGCTCGACATGGGCTCGCTCCTGGCCGGCACCCGCTATCGCGGCGATTTCGAGGAGCGGCTGAAGGCCGTGCTGTCGGAGCTCGAGGCGCAGCCCCATGCGGTGCTGTTCATCGACGAGATCCATACGGTGATCGGCGCCGGCGCCACCTCGGGCGGCGCCATGGATGCATCGAACCTGCTGAAACCGGCCTTGGCCAGCGGCACGATCCGCTGCATCGGCTCGACCACCTACAAGGAATATCGGTCTTACTTCGAGAAGGACCGGGCGCTGGTCCGGCGCTTCCAGAAGATCGACGTCAACGAGCCGTCGGTCGAGGATGCGGTCAAGATCCTGCGCGGCCTGAAGCCCTATTACGAGAAATACCACAAGGTGCGCTATACGGCGGCGGCGATCCGGGCCGCGGTCGAGCTGTCGTCGCGCTACATCAACGACCGCAAGCTGCCGGACAAGGCGATCGACGTGATCGACGAGGTCGGTGCCGCCCAGATGCTGCTGCCCGAGAGCCGGCGCCGCAAGACGATCACCGACAAGGAGATCGAGGCGGTGATCGCGACCATGGCCCGCATTCCGGCCAAGAGCGTGTCGCGCGACGACAAGGAAGTGCTGCTGAACCTCGACCGCGACCTGAAGACCATGGTGTTCGGCCAGGACAGCGCGATCGAGGCGCTCACGTCTGCGATCAAGCTGGCGCGGGCGGGCTTGCGCGACCAGGAAAAGCCGATCGGCTCCTACCTGTTCTCGGGCCCGACCGGCGTCGGCAAGACCGAGGTCGCGCGCCAGCTGGCCCGCACACTCGGCATCGAGATCACGCGCTTCGACATGTCGGAATACATGGAGCGGCACACGATCTCGCGCCTGATCGGCGCCCCGCCAGGCTATGTGGGCTTCGACCAAGGCGGGTTGCTGACCGACGCGGTCGACCAGCATCCCCATTGCGTGCTGCTGCTCGACGAAATCGAGAAGGCGCATCCGGACCTGTTCAACATCCTGTTGCAGGTGATGGATTACGGCAAGCTGACCGACCACAACGGCAAGAACGTCGATTTCCGCAACGTCATCCTGATCATGACGACCAATGCGGGCGCCGCCGAGATGGCGAAGCCGGCGATCGGCTTCGGCAGCAACGTGCGCACCGGCGACGATCAGGAGGCGATCAACCGGCTGTTCTCGCCGGAATTCCGCAACCGGCTCGACAGCATCATCTCGTTCGCGGCCTTGTCGCGCGAGACGATCCACAAGGTCGTCGACAAGTTCGTCCTGCAGCTCGAAGTGCAACTGGCCGATCGCGGCGTCACGATCGAGCTCGACCAGGCCGCTCGCGATCACCTGGCCGAGAAGGGTTACGACCCGCTCTATGGTGCCAGGCCCTTGGGCCGGGTCATCCAGGAGAGCATCAAGAAGCCTCTGGCCGAGGAGTTGCTGTTCGGCAAGCTGGCCAAGGGCGGCGTCGTCACCGTCACGGTCAAGGACGACAAGCTCGCCTTCACGTTCCAGGCCTCGGCCCCGGAGAAGCCCGGCGGCGGGTCGGAACCGGCGGAGAAGGAACCGGTCTTCGCCGAGTAATCCGGCCAGGATCGTCGCTTGATATCGGAACGCCGGCCTCGCGAGGGGCCGGCGTTTCGCGTTTCCGATCCGTCATCGATTCCATGCTAGCGTCCGGCGGAATTCATCGCTTCGCCGGAGACATCGATGCCCCCGTCCGTCCGTCCGTCCGCCCGATCCTTCTTCTGGGCGGCGGCCAGCTGCGCCGTCCTGGTGCTGCTGGCGATCGGGTTCGCCGACCGGCCGGTCTCGACCTGGTCGCACGCCCATCTCCATGGCCAGCAAGGCTTCATCTGGCTGACCTGGATCGTCGACCCGATCCCGCCGCTGGCCGTGCTGGGCCTGATCGGTGCCGGCATCGCCGTGGTCGCCGGCTGGCGCCCGGGTGCGCGCGGACGGGTGCTGTTGGCGTTCTGCCTGGCGACCGTCGCGGCCCTGGTCATCAAGGACGAGCTGAAGATCCTGTTCGGCCGCACTTGGCCCGAGACCTGGACCAACAACAACCCGTCCTGGATCAGGGACGGCGTGTTCGGCTTCGAACCGTTCCACGGCGGCGCCGGCTGGTTCTCGTTCCCGTCGGGCCACACGACCCTGATCACGGCGCCGATGGTCGTGCTGTGGCTCTGCGTGCCGCGGTTGCGCGCGGTCTGGGCGGCCCTGATCGCGCTGGTCGTGATCGGCCTGTTGGGCGCCGATTTTCACTGGCTGAGCGACATCATCGCAGGGTTCTATCTCGGCACGGCGGTCGCGATCGGCGTGGTGGCGCTGCTGCGGGCGAGACCGTGAGCGCGATCGGGATCCGGCCGCTGACCCAGGCCGATGCCGCCGGCTTCCGAGCCCTGCGGCTCGAAGGCTTACGCTTGGCGCCGGACGCGTTCAGTGCCGCCTATGAAGACGAGGTTGAGCGCGGCGAAGCGGAATTCGCCAGCCGCATTCCGGACGCGCCGCCATCGGCGATCTTCGGCGCGTTCCGCGATGGCCGGCTCGTCGCGCTCACCGGCCTCGCGGTCCGGCCCGGCGCCAAGGAGCGGCATAAGGGCCTGATCTGGGGCGTCTATGTCGCAGCCGACGCCCGCGGCCTGGGCCTCGCCCGCCGCCTGCTCGACACGGCGATCGCCCATGCCCGCACGATCGAGGGACTGGAGATCCTGCAGCTCGGCGTCGCCGTTACGAACGAGCCGGCAAAGGCGCTCTATGGCGCCGCCGGGTTCGAGGTCTTCGGCATCGAACGCAAGGCGCTCAGGCTCGCACCGGGACGCTATGTGGACGAGGAACTGAGGATGCTGGAACTGGCCGTCGGCTGAGCCCACTCGGTCCAGTGCTCCTCGATCCAATCCTTCTGGACGTAAAGTTCGTATCGGTCGAGGATCTTCGCGCGTTCAAGGAGATGGGTGGCGACCAGCGCCTCATCGAGGGCTCGATTGAGCGCGTCGCCGCCCTCCTCATCGCCGTGATCGTAGTAGTAGCGTTTGATCTCGTCGCGGATGGTCGGCGCGTCCTTGGGCTCGACGTTCGCGATCCATTCGAGGAAGTCGGACAGTTCGTCGATCCGATCGGGTGACATCGGCAAGACCACGTATGGCTCTTCTTCGGGGTCGGTCCGAAGCTGTTCGACGGCCGAAGGCATGTGCGGCTCGAGGATGCCGGACTCCGGCGGCACGGTCGCGCGCATCATGTCGATCAGGCAATCGCATGCCGCTTCAACAGCAGTGCCGGTGGGCAGGGAAATGGCCGCGTCCTCGTCCGTCGTCCAGCCGCCTTTCTTGGAATAGAGGCGTCCAGGGGTGATTTTGAACCCGTCCTCGTCATGGGCGATTTTCCAAGAGCCGGTCGAGCTTCGATCGAAAGCCGTCCAGCTTTCCGCGCCTGCGAGAACCAGTAAGGCGTCCCGCTTTTCATCCCGGAGGGACGGCTCTGTCCCGAGCATTGGGTTGCCGCGACGAAACCGATCTTCGATGGCTGCCCGGATCTCGTCGGTGTTTTGTAACGGGATGGCCGCGATCGGTTCGATCATCCGATGCACGCCGGTGGAGGTCCGCCCATAGCTCGGAACATAGACAATGCCCCGCCTCAGGTAGCAGATCGCCTGTAGCTGGCGCTTCGGCATCGGAGACTCGGCGGCGAAAATCGCGGCGGCACGGTCGCACAGGGCGTCGAGGTCGGTGTCCGGCGGCAACCGGATTGCGTTGGTGGCATCCGCAATCCATCGCCGGCTGGCCCTATCCAGCAATTTCGGGGTAATCCGATAGGCGCCGCCCCGCCGTTCGATCTGCCAGATCGTGACGCCCTCATAGAACGACGACCAGCTTCCGACCCCGGCCAAACGGGGCAGCGGCGGCAAGGCTACCTGTCGCCTTCGGCGATCGAGGGTGGGCAGGCGAGGTTCACCGCGCTCGATCGCTTGCCTGATCGCCTGGTGCAGCGCTTCGCCGTCCGTCACGGGCACGACGGCCACGGGCTCGACCATCCGCCTGACCCCGCTGTCCTCCCGCCCGAAGGTCGGGATGAAGGCGAAACCGTCCCGTAAATAACAGGACACCGAGATGCCGGAAACCCCGTGGCCCGGCAACGCTACGGCGGTGCGAGCCCACAACCAGCCGAAAATGCCGCCAAAAGCGGCTAGGGAAAAACGACCCATACCATCCACCGTCGGTTGAAGATGGCAGTCATAATGTTTCTGTTTTGTTCCAAAAGCAAGAGCATGTTTCGCGACCGGTGCTCACGCTCTGATTATTCGCCATGGTTATCATTCTGCCGCAGTTTGTAGGATTGCGTGGCACCAACCGGGATAGCTGAGCGGGAAGCAAAGCAGCGATTGCCGGAAGCTCGCAGGCTCGTTGCTGACATAGTGAATAGGCCGCAAAGCGGATGGCTGCTTTTGTCCGTCAG